>NZ_JAOZYC010000145.1:0-72518 GCF_035798155.1 Streptomyces endophyticus
AACTTTAGCGGATTCCCGGCCCCCGAGCGAATCGGGGGTTCGGAATTGAATTCGGGCACGCCGAATAGAATCCCGGTTGGGAGATCGTGCTGAGATTGGGTGCCGCTTGAGCGGCGGATGTGCTGCCGAAGAACCGTTACGGCTCCGTGGCAACCCGAGGTACCTTACGGACCGGGGAAGGCCGTGTCAACCCTCCCCCTGCCCGGCTTCAGTCCAGGTCGTTGAGGCGGCCGCCGGCGTCCGGCTGGGCGTCTTCCACGCGGCGCAGGAGACGGGTGAGGACCTCACCGAGGACTCCGCGCTCCCCCGGAGTGAGGTCCTGAAGAAGGTCCTCCTCGAAGACGGACGCGAGGCGCATCGCCTCCAGCCACTTCTCGCGGCCCTCCGCCGTCAGCTCCACGATGACGCGGACGCGGTTGTTCTCGTCGCGGTCGCGGGTGACCAGGCCCTCCTGGACCATGCGGTCGATGCGGTGGGTCATCGCGGCGGGGGTCAGGCCGAGGCGCTTGGCGAGATCGCCGGGGCCCATCCGGTACGGGGCGCCGGAGAGGACGAGGGCCTTGAGGACCTCCCAGTCGGTGTTGCTGATCCCTACCGAGGCGGTCTGGCGTCCGTACGCCACGTTCATCCGGCGGTTGAGCCTGCCGAGCGCCGAGACGATCTGCTCGACCTGGGGGTCGAGGGCCTGGAACTCGCGCTGGTACGCGGCGATCTGCTCGTCGAGCGTCGGCTCGGCCGCCGGTGCGCCTGGGGTGTCCGCCATGCCGCGCAGTATGGCACGAGCCTGGTTGGCGTTGAAGTCCTTGGGTGTGTACTCTTTAGCTTCGAACTTTAGCTTCGAAGTATTCAGGGCTAAGGCCCCACACAGCGAAAGGGCAGGTGAAAGTGACCAGGGCGATGGGCGCCGCGATGCGCCGAATTCAGGTGGGCAGCGCGCTGAGCGCGTTCGGCATCGGCTTCACGGTTCCGTTCCTCTACGTGTACGTGGCGGAGGTCCGGGGGCTCGGGGCCAGTGCGGCGGGGATCGTGCTGGCCGCCTTCGCCATGGCCGCCCTGGTCGTCCTCCCCTTCACCGGTCGCGCGATCGACCGGCGCGGTCCGCTGCCCGTACTCGTCGCGGCCTCGCTCGTGGCGTCCGTGGGAGCGGTCGGTCTCGGGTTCGCCACGTATGAACCGGCTGCCATCGTGGCCGCCGCGGTGCTGGGTGCGGGGACGGCGGTGCTGCAGCCGGCGCTCGCGACCATGATCGTGTGGTGCTCCTCGCCGGAGACGCGCACCCGTTCGTTCGCGACGCAGTTCTTCCTGCAGAACCTGGGCCTCGGCATCGGCGGGCTCATCGGCGGCCAGATCGTGGACGAGACCAGGCCGGACAGCTTCCTGCTGCTCTTCTCCATCGAGGCCGTGATGTTCCTGGTGCTCGCCGGGATCGTGCTCACCGTGCGGATGCCGCAGGCCCCCGCTCTCGGTGACGCCGTGCCGAAGGGTGAGAGCAAGGGCGGAATGCGGGCGCTGCTCGGTAACCGGGCGATGGTGCAGCTGTGCGTGCTCGGATTCGTGCTGTTCTTCGCCTGCTACGGGCAGTTCGAGTCGGGGCTGAGTGCCTACGGCGTGGAGGCGGCCGGGATCTCGGCGTCCACGCTCGGGATCGCGCTCGCCGCCAACACGGCGATGATCGTGGTCGCCCAGTTCGCCGTGCTCAAGCTGGTCGAGCGCCGCAAGCGGTCACGGGTGATCGCAGCGGTGGGGCTGATCTGGACCGTCGCGTGGCTGTTCGCCGGGTACGCGGGGGTCGGGCACGGGAGCCAGGCGATGGCGACCGCCGCGTTCATCTCCACGTACGCGCTGTTCGGCCTCGGTGAGTCGATGCTGTCGCCGACCGTGGCGCCGCTCGTCGCCGATCTCGCTCCGGCCGGGATGGTCGGGTCGTACAACTCGGCCTTCGCGCTGGTGAAGCAGCTCGCGCTGGCGGTCGGTCCCGCTGTGGGCGGGCCGATGGGTGCCGCGCTGCACGGTCCGTACATCGTGACGTTCGTGCTGTTCTCGCTGGCCATCACCGTGCTGGCGCTGCGGCTCGGCAAGCGGCTCACGCCGGTGCAGGACCAGCCGTCGCTGGCCGGCAGCCGTGTGGTGATGCAGAGCTCGCCGGAGCCCGCCACCGCCGCGTCCGGCTGAGAGGTCACGCCGGGGGCGCTCCCTGGGCCTTGCCCGGTGGGAGGACGAACTCGCACCACACCGCCTTGCCGCCGCCCGGCGTGCGCCGTGATCCCCAGTTCGAGGCGATCGTGGCGACGATCGCGATGCCACGCCCCGCCTCGTCCGCCGGTTCCGCGCGGCGGCGGCGCGGCAGGTGGTCGTCGCCGTCGGTCACCTCGATGATCAGGCGGCGGTCCGTGCGGCGCAGGCGCAGGCGCATGGGCGGGGTGCCGTGCTGGAGGGAGTTGGCGACGAGTTCGCTGGCCGCGAGGACGCCCAGGTCGTGGAGTTCGTCGGCGAAGCGCCAACTGGTGAGGACGCCGGACGCGAAGGCACGCGCGCGTGGGGCCGCCTCCACGCCGCCGAGCAGTTCGAGCGCCGCGTTGCGGAAGCGCTCTCCTTCGGTGCCCTTGCGGGCCGGGTGCTGGAGCACCAGGACCGCGACGTCGTCGTCGTGATCGGCCGTGACACCGGCCGCGCGGATCAGACGGTCGCAGACCACCTGGGGCGTGCCGGTCGCGCCCGCCAGGGCGTTCTCGAGCGCGGCCACCCCCTCGTCGATGTCCTCGTCGCGCCGCTCCACCAGGCCGTCGGTGTACATGACCGCCGTGGATCCGGCGCCGAGCGGCACCGATCCCGAGGCGTGCAGCCAGCCGCCGGTGCCGAGCGGCGGGCCCGTGGGCTCGTCGCCGCGGTGGATCGTGCCGTTCTCGTCCCGTACGAGGATCGGCAGATGGCCCGCGGACGCGTAGACGAGGCGGCCCTCGTTCGGGTCGTGGACGGCGTAGACGCAGGTGGCGATCTGGTGCGGGTCGATCTCCGTAGCGAGGCCGTCCAGTAGTTGGAGTACCTCGTGCGGGGGCAGGTCCAGGCGGGCGTAGGCGCGGACCGCCGTGCGGAGCTGGCCCATGACCGCGGCCGCCCGGACGCCGCGGCCCATGACGTCACCGATCACCAGGGCCGTGCGGCCGCCGCCGAGGGTGATCACGTCGTACCAGTCGCCGCCGACCGCGGCCTCGGTGCCGCCGGGCTGGTAGGTGGCCGCGATCCGCAGGTCGTCCGGCTCCTCCAACTCCTGTGGCAGGAGCGAGCGTTGGAGCGTGACCGCCGTCTCGCGCTGTTCGCGCTCGCTGGTGCGCAGGCGCTCCGCCGCCTCCGCGTGGTCCGTGACATCGGCCGCGAAGATCAGCACACCGGGACCCTCCGCGGTCTCCAGCGGGGTGCAGGTGACGGTGTACGAGCGGCCGCCGGACGTCTTGCGGGACTTGACCGTGCGGGGCTTGCCGCTGCGCAGCACCTGGTCGAGGAACGGGAGCAGGCTGAGCTCGTCGAGCTCGGGCAGCGCCTCGTGGGCGGGCTCGCCCGCGGTGCGCTCGCCGAAGGCCGCGACGTAGGCGTCGTTGACGTACGCGATGCGGTGCTCGGGGCCGTGTACCAGGGCGACGAGGGCGGGGATGCGGTCGAGGACCTCGCGTACGGGCAGCTCGTCGACGCAGCCCTCCTCGCCGGGCCCCTCTTCGGACAGGTGCTCGGCGCGGGCAGCGGGGACCGCGCCGTCGGCCCGCTGGGGTCCGCCGTGGTCGGCCCGCGCCGCCGCGCGGCGCTGCGTTCCGGGGAGCCGGGCGCTCCAGCGCGTGAAATTCACAGGGGAAAAGCCTCGTGGGGTCGAGGGTGGGCGAGGGGCCCGCCCAGGGTCGTGGACCAGTCTGGCCGACCGTACTGACAATCGTCAGACGCCGGTCCGCGGGCGGGAGTTGCGCGCTCCGGTCACCAGTGCTCCGTCGGGGGCGTCAACAGCGCGCTCAGGGCGATCCCTTCGGGTTCCCCGGGGGTCCTTGTGGGGTGTCGGGAGAGGGGCCTCCAGATGGGTCCGTAGGAGGGACCGCTCCGGCCGCGAGTTCGAACTCGGCGCGGGGCTGTTCCAGCGAGCCCAGCGAGACGATCTCTCGCTTGAACAGACCGGAGAGCGTCCATTCGGTCAGGACGCGGGCCTTTCGGTTCACGGTGGGCACCCTGCTGAGGTGGTAGACGCGGTGCATGAACCAGGCAGGGTAGCCCTTCAGCTTGCGGCCGTAGACATGCGCGACGCCCTTGTGGAGGCCGAGGGAGGCCACCGAACCCGCGTACGCGTGCTCGTAGTCGGTGAGCGGTTCGCCGCGCACGGAGGCCGCGATGTTGTCGCCGAGGGTCCTGGCCTGGCGCACCGCGTGCTGGGCGTTGGGCGCGCACTCCTTGCCGGGCGCCGTGACGTCCGGGACGGCCGCGGCGTCGCCCGCTCCCCACGCGTGCGGGGCGCCGTCGACGGCGAGCGTGGCGGTGCACTTGAGGCGCCCGCGTTCGTTCAGCGGCAGGTCCGTGGCGGCGAGCAGCGGACTCGGCTTGACGCCGGCGGTCCACACGACCGTACGGGTGGGGAAGCGCGAGCCGTCGCTGAGCACCGCCACGCGGTGCTCGCAGGATTCGAGCCGGGTCTCCAGACGTACGTCGATGTTGCGGCCGCGCAGTTCGCGGATCGTGTACTGGCCCATTTCCGGACCCACTTCGGGCAGGATCCGGCTCGAAGCCTCCACGAGGATCCACTTCAGGTCCTCGGCCTTGACGTTGTGGTAGTACTTCGCCGCGTACCGGGCCATGTCCTCCAGTTCGCCGAGCGCCTCCACGCCCGCGTACCCGCCTCCTACGAAGACGAAGGTGAGCGCCGCGTCGCGGATCGCCGGGTCGCGCGTGGAGGAGGCGATGTCGAGCTGCTCGATGACGTGGTTGCGCAGGCCGATGGCCTCCTCGACGGTCTTGAACCCGATGCCGAAGTCGGCGAGTCCGGGAACCGGGAGTGTGCGGGAGACCGAGCCCGGCGCGAGGACCAGTTCGTCGTAGGCGAGGGCCGCCGCGCCCGTCCCCTCTTCGTCGCTGGCCAGCGTGGTGTACGTGACCGTGCGCTTGGCGTGGTCGACGGAGTGCGCCGCACCGACGATCACCTGGCACAGGTCGAGCGCGCGGCGCAGCGGGACGACGACATGGCGCGGCGAGATCGAGCCGGCGGCGGCCTCCGGCAGGAAGGGCTGATAGGTCATGTACGGGTCGGGGGTGATCACGACGATCTCCACCGCACCGCTCTTGAGCTCCGGTTTGAGCTTCTTCTGGAGTCGCAGAGCCGTGTACATCCCGACGTAACCGCCGCCGACTACAACAATGCGCGTACACCTCGGGGGTACGGGGGTCGCCCCCCGGAAGATTGCAGTCCTCACCCTCCCATGACGCATCGGGCCCATGCGTTTGTCCACAGTCCCGACCATTTGTATGACGACCAGAAGTACCCCTTCTGGCCCGGCTGTCGACCCGTGCGCGCGGGAGGTTCCCAGGTCAGCGTCCAAAACGGGGCCGTGGGACGGGGCGGAGGGCGGCGGGGCCGTCATGGCGAAATCCCGCGCATACTCCTTTCGAGGGGCACCCGGTGCGGAACCTGCCTCTTCTGAATCGCCCTCGGCTCAACTATGTTCGTGTCTTGTCGGGGTGTCTGGGGGGATACGCGGGCGATCCGGGAGCGCTCCCGGAAATCGCTGTCTGTTCCTCTGACTCCGACAGACAATGGCGGGGAGTGTCTCCGGGGGGAGACGTCATTACCGGGGGAACACATATGCACATTCAGGACTCTCATTGGACCTCAGCCTCTGCCGTCGCCCCCTCGGGCGCGGCCGCGGGGGCCAACGGGCGGGGGGCGGGCGACAGTTCGCGCTCCACGCCGCTGCGTGTGGACGCACAGCGCAATCTTGAGCATGTGCTGCGCGCGGCCAGGGAGGTCTTCGGCGAGCTGGGGTACGGGGCACCCATGGAGGACGTGGCGCGGCGCGCCCGCGTCGGGGTGGGCACGGTGTACCGGCGCTTTCCCAGCAAGGACGTACTGGTGCGGCGGATAGCCGAGGAGGAGACCGCGCGGCTGACCGACCAGGCGCGCACGGCGCTCGGCCAGGAGGACAAGCCGTGGTCGGCGCTCTCGCGCTTCCTGCGGACCTCGGTCGCCTCGGGTGCGGGCAGGCTGCTGCCCCCGCAGGTGCTGCGGGTCGGGGTCGCGGACTCGGAGGAGGGCGTACGGGGCGAGGTGCGCGTTCCCGAGCAGCGTGCCGCGACGCCGGAGCTGCGGCTCGTGGAGCGGCAGCCGATGGCCGGCGGCGAGGCCCTGCCCGCGGACGACGCGGGGGCCGCGGCGCTCCTGGAGGTCGTGGGCCGGCTCGTGGACCGCGCCCGGGAGGCCGGTGAACTGCGCACCGATGTAACCGTGTCGGACGTGCTGCTGGTCATCGCGACGGCGGCCCCGTCGCTTCCGGACGCCGCGCAACAGGAAGCGGCCTCCGCCCGGCTGCTCGACATCCTGCTCGAAGGGCTGCGTTCGCGGCCTGCGTGACGGGTCGGATCCGCACCGAACCGAGGGAGTGACCGCGGGTTGACCACATGGTCACTCGCGGTCAACTCTCTTTGACGGCACGGTGGTTGAGGCTTCCCCGAACGGGTGATCCTTAGGGCTTGCGCACTCGAAATCTCCACGGATGAGTGGTTGCCGTGCAGCAACCCCTGCGGGGGCCCGTGCGTGTGGCACTCTTTCCCGGTGATCGGGTCAGAGTGGGCGGTCGGGGGCATTCCGCAATGAGCGTTGACGGGCGGGACGAGCAGCGGCCCGAGGGTGGCGGTACGAGCGCCGAGAGCCCGCCCTCGGGGCACGTACCGAGCCAGGGCGGTCCGGGGCGCACGCCCGCCGAGCAGCCGGACATGCAGACATCCGTGCCGCCTCAGCGCGAGAGCGGCTCCTCCGGCGGCGTCGACGGCGAGGCGCCGTCCTCCGATGCCGACCTGATCGGCCGCATGCGCGCGGGCGACGACAGCGCCTACGAAGAGCTGTACCGCCGCCACTCCGCCGCAGTGCGCCGCTACGCCCGCACCTGCTGCCGCGACGGGCACACCGCCGACGACCTCACGGCCGAGGTCTTTGCCCGCACCCTGCAGGCGGTACGCAGCGGCAGCGGTCCCGAGCACGCGGTGCGCGCCTATCTGCTGACCACGGTGCGCCGCGTGGCCGCGGGCTGGACGAAGTCGGCGAAGCGCGAGCATCTCGTCGACGACTTCGCCGTGTTCGCCACGCAGGACGCCCGCACGCGGGAGGCCAGCGACGACGACACGCTCGACCTGGGCGCCGACGTCCGCGCGATGCACGAGGCCGAGCAGTCGATGGCCATGCAGGCCTTCCGCTCGCTGCCCGAGCGCTGGCAGGCCGTGCTGTGGCACACGGAGGTCGAGGAGGAGTCGCCCAGCGAGGTCGCCACGCTCTTCGGACTCGACGCCAACGGCACGCGCGTGCTCGCCAAGCGCGCCCGCGAGGGCCTGAAGGAGGCCTACCTCCAGGCCCATGTCTCGACCACGCTCACCCAGTCCGAGGAGTGCGCCCGCTACGCGGACCGGCTCGGCGCCTACGCGCGCGGCAGCCTGCGCACGCGGGCCGAGCGGGGCCTGCGCAAGCACATGGAGGAGTGCGCCAAGTGCCGGCTCGCGGCCGGTCAGATCAAGGAAGTCGCCAGCGGCATCCCCGGTGTCGTACCGATCGCGGTCATCGGCTGGTTCGGCGCCGCCGGGTACGCGAAGGCCGCGGCGTTCATCGGCGGTGGCGCCGCGAGTGCGGCGGGCGCGGCCGGGGCCGGTGCGGCCGCGGCGACGGGCAGCGGCTCCACGAGCGGCGGCGCCGCCGGTGGCGCGGCGTCCGAAGGGCTCGGGGCACCCGCGAAGGCGGGAATCGCGGCAGGTGTGGTGGCCGCCGGAACCGCCGTCGCGCTGGCGATCGCGCTCGCCGGTGACCCGAAGCCGAAGCCGGAGGCGCGCGAGCAGGCGCCGCCGCCCGCCTCGCAGCCGGTCGAGCCGAAGAAGCCGAAGCCCGAACCGAAGCCGCCGACACCGAAGCCGAAGCCACCGGCTCCCAAGCCGACGCCGCCACCGCCGAAGCCCTCCCCCAAGCCGACCTCGAAGCCCACGCCCAAACCGACGCCTCCGAAGCCGAAGCCGCCGGCTCCCAAGCCGACGCCGCCCAAGCCGACCCCGAAGCCGACGCCGCCGCCCGCCCCAGCCGTCTACCAGGTGAACCAGCTGCAGTACAGCGCCGTCGGCGACGGCACCAAGCCGGAGATCCGCCTCGGCGAGAGCAGTTGGGTGTGGCAGCGCTACGGCCTGTCGATCGCCGACAAGCAGTACGCGCACGGGGTGACGGTGCACTCCCAGTCCTCCGTCACCATCGACCTCAACCGAAGCTGCACGGCGTACGACGCCTTCGCGGGTGTCGACGACATGACGCTCGGCCTCGGCGCCGTCCGGTTCTCCGTCTACGTCGACGGGGCGCGGGCCTGGAGCTCGTCCGTGGTCAAGGGCCGTGATCCCGCGGTGCCGGTCCATGTGAACGTGGCCGGGGCGAAGTCGATCCGGCTCGTCACCGAACCGAACAGCCCGGCCGACTCGGTGGCCGTCGCCGACTGGGCGGAGTCCCGCTTCACCTGCAGCTGATCAACCGGCGTCAGCCATCCGTATCGGTGCCGGTGCCGGTGCCGGTGCCGTTCTCGGTGCCGGTGCTGGTGCCGGTGTCGGACTCCAGCTCCGCCAGGAGCCGCTCGTGCGTGAGCGTGCTGCCGGCCGCGCGCTCGGCCTCGTACCGTGCGGCGCCGAGCTCGGCCCGCGCGCGGGACTCCACCGCCTCGTACTCCTCGCGCTCCGGCATCGACCTCGGGAGACCGGCGCGCATCACGTCGGCGGCCGCGAAGAGACGCACCGCGCGTGCCATGTCGCCCGCGCGCGCGTGCAGTGCGGCTCCGACGTCGACGAGGCCCGCGGTCACCGACTCGGCCGTCTGCCCCAGGACCTCGTCGCGCAGCAGACGGACCACCTTCTCGAGGCCCGCCCCGGGGCCCGACTCGGCCGCCGTGACGCGCGCGTCGACCACGCCGAGGGCCGCGACGAACTGCGGTGGCGGGGTGCCGCTCTCGGCCACCGCGCGCGAGGCGTCACAGTGCTCGCGCGCGCGGGCCACGTCACCGTCCGACAGAGCGAGATAGGCCCGCAGCAGCCGGGCGAAGGCCGCGGTGTCCGCCACCCCGTACCGCTCCGCCTCCTCGGTCGCCATGTCGAGCGTCTTCTGCGCGGTGTCCCGGTCGCCCGAGCGGAAGGAGATCTCCGCGAGACGCGCCATGAGGAACGGCGACTCGGCGTACGCCCCCACTTCGTAGGCGAGCAGCAGCGCTTCCTCGTACTCGCCCTTCGCCTCCTCGAACCGGCCGCGCCCCATGGCGGCCTCGCCCGCCGCGCTGCACACCTGGGCCCGCATCCAGCGGTCGCCCACCCGGCGGCTCAGGCCCCGCAGCTCGGCGAGGTCGTCGTCGACGCCGCTCATGTTGCCCGGCATGTCGACCGCCATGTGCGCGCGGAACATCAGGGTGACGCCGAGCTCCCAATCACCGCCGAAGCGACGGCAGTTGGCGACAGCCGCGTCCAGGTCGGCGCGCACGTCACGGCCGTCGAGCAGGAACAGCGTGAACGGCCAGATGATGCCGGGGAAGCGGGCCCCCTGTGGGTTGGGCGGCGCGAAGACGGACTGCACGCGCAGCGCGTACGCACGCTGCTCCTCACCGGCGACCGCGCTCTGCGGGTAGATCTCCGAGAGCAGGAACAGGGAGAGCAGCCGCAGGTTCATCTGCGGCCAGTACATCGGGTCCTCGGTGTCTTCGGGGAGCACGCCGTCCGGCAGCATCCCCATGATGCGCTCGACCCAGTTCGAGCCCTCGTGGCGGTAGTTGCGCAGCCACCAGAACCAGCCCAGGTTGAGCGCCAGGGCGATCGCCGACTCCAGATCGACGGTCCCAGGACCTGAGGTGACGCGGGTCAGCGCCGCGCGGATGTTGTCCAGCTCCGCCTCGATGCGCTGGATCCACGGGAGTTGCTCGGCGGAGCGCAGCTTGGGGTCGGCCGCCTCGACCAGCGCGCGCAGGTGCGCGATGTGCCGCCGCTCGGCCTCCGCCAGGAGCTCGGGGGCCCGCGCGGCACGCTCCGTGGCGTACTCGTGGATGGTCTCCAGCATCCGGTAGCGCATGCCCGCGCCGCGCTGCTCCTGGTGGGGCGCGGCGACGAGCAGGGACTTGTCCAGGAGGGAGCCGATGACGTCGGCGACCTCTTCGGTGGAGCACACGGCCTCCGCCGCCTCCAGGTCCCAGCCGCCGGCGAAGACCGAGAGCTCGCACAGGGTGCCGCGCTCCCGCTTGTCGAGCAGGTCCCAGGACCAGTCGACGACCGCGCGGAGGGTCTGCTGGCGGGGCAGTACCGTGCGGCTCCCGCCGGTCAGCAGGCGGAAGCGGTCGTCGAGCCGGTCCGCGATCTGGCGGGGCGTGAGCAGTCTGAGGCGGGCCGCGGCCAGCTCGATGGCCAGCGGCAGCCCGTCGAGGCGGCGGCAGATCTCGGCGATGGCCTCCTGGTCCTGTCGTGGGTCGAAGCCGGGGCGGACCGCGGCGGCCCGTTCGGCGAACAGGCGGTGGGCGGGGTCCGGAGGCAGCGGCTCGACGGGGCGCACGGACTCCCCCGGAACGCCGAGGGGTTCGCGACTGGTGGCGAGGATCGTGAGGCCGGGGCAGCGCGTGAGGAGGGTCTCGGCGAGCTGGGCCGCTGCGCCGATGACATGTTCGCAGTTGTCAAGGATCAGGAGCAGGCTGCGGTGGGCGCAGTGCTCTACGAGGAGGCTGGTCGGATCGGTCTGCGGGCCCGACAACTCGTTCGTCATCAGGACCGTCTCGCGCAGGTCCAGTGCGCTGACCACCGCGCCCGGCACCGCCAGCGGATCGTCGAGCGGCGCCAGCTCGACCAGCCAGGCCTGGGAGAGAGGCGCCGCGGCCTCCTCCGCCAAGCGGGTCTTGCCGGAGCCGCCCGGGCCCGTGAGGGTGACCAGGCGTGCTCCTCGCAAGTGGGAACGGATGGCGGCGAGTTCGGGTTCCCGACCAACGAACGAATTCAGCCGGGGGCGCAGATTTCCGGTCCGAGGCCGCGGGGCGCGCAAATCAAGCCCCTGCGGCGATTGAGCAGCGGGGTCCGGGGCGGAGCCCCGAGGCCTCAGCGCCGGGTGGGCAGAGCCGAGTGGCGCCAACAACTCCGCGTGCAGGGCGGTCAATTCGGCTCCCGGATCCGCCCCCAGCCCCTCGGCCAACGTACGACGGGCCTCCTCATACGCCGCCAACGCATCCGCCCCCCGCCCCGAATCCCGCAGCGCACGGATCAAAAGCGCATGCAGCGGCTCGTCGTACGGGTACGCGGTGGTGAGCTCCCGCAGCTCCGGTACGAGGTCGACGGCGCGGCCCAGGCGCAGGTCCGCCTCCACGCGCGCGCGGGTGGCGTCCTGGCGGCGGGCCTCATGGCGGGTCGCGGCCGTGTGGTCGGGGAGGTCGACGAGCGCCGGGCCGCGCCACAGGGCGAGCGCGTCCCGCAACGTGCCGGCGGCGGTCTCCGGGGCGTCCGCCGCGAGGGCCGCGGCGCCCTCACGGGCCAGGCGTTCGAAGACGTACAGGTCGATGTCCCCGCGGCCCGCGGCGAGGCGGTAGCCGCCTGCCTCGGAGGTGACCGCCTCCTTGCCGAGTGTGCGGCGGAGCCGGCCGACCAGCGCCTGCAGGGCGGCCGGGGCGTCGGCGGGCGGGTCGTCGGCCCAGACGTCGTCGATGAGCGCGTCGGTGGGGGCGGTGTGCGGGGCGTGCAGGGCCAGGGCTGTGAGCAGGGCGCGCAGTCGCGGTCCGCCCACGGGCACGGGTGTGCCCTCGTCGTCGTATGCCTGTGTGGTGCCCAGGATCTTGTACTGCACTGAGGCATTGTCGCCGCTCCACGGCAGGAGGGCCCAGTCTTTTCCCCGGCGCGGCCGCCGGTGCCGCTCGCGGCCGTCGGGCCGTTACCTCGGCCCCGCTCCCAGCGCGCGCTCCGGGACGACGCTCCCCGTCGGCACCGCACGCGCGCGTGCCGGTGTGCCGGTCCAGCATGTGCCACGACGGGCGAGGAGGCGGCGCAGCCACAGTTCGAGGGCGACCAGATCTGCCAGGCCGTCGAGCGGCAGCGGTTCGCCGTCGGCCGCGGCGCGCAGGGCCTTGCGGACCACGCGGGCCTCGATCAGGCCCGTCTGTGCGAGCAGTGGTGTGTCGAAGAGCCCGATCAGGTGGTCCGCCGCGAGCCGGAGGCCGGCGCGGGTCGCCGCGGACGACGAGGCGTGCGAGGGGGCGCCCCAGCCGGGCGGCAGTTCGCTGACGCCCGCGCCTTCGAGGACCCGGCGCAGGATGTCGGCGCGGGCCCCCGGCTGGACGCGCAGCGCCTCGGGCAGGGCGCGGCAGGCGCGGACGACCTGGTTGTCGAGGAAGGGGGCGTGCAGGCGCTGGAAGCGGACCTCGGCGGCCTGTTCGAGGATGCGCAGGTCGGCGGCGTGCCGGGCGAGGCCCGCGCGGGCGCGGAACTCTCCGGGGCGCTGGCCAGGCCCTGGCCCCGGACGGGTCTTGCCGTCGTGGAGACGAACCGATACTTCAGCGAGTGCCTCCCCGGTCAGCCAGCGCGCGGCGGGCCCCGGTCTGGCCCATGCGAGAGCGGCGAGCGAGGCCCCGACGGCGCCGCCCGGCTCCTCGAAATTCTGTTGCAGTAGTCGGCTGGAGAGTCCTTCGAGGCCCGCCTTGTAGGGCGTACGAGCAAGCTTTCGGGCCGCTCCGTAGACCCGCGCCGGAACCGTGAAGGAGCCGTCCGCCTTCGTGAGCGCCGCTACGGGGCGCACCATGTGGCGTCGGCGCCGGTCCATCAGCAGGTCGGCCAGGCGCGCCGGGTGGGCGTCCAGGACCTGGCGGGCACCGTAGCCGGTGAAGTGGTCGGCGCTGCCGGAGACGAGGCGTGCGCGGTGGCGCGCGGCCGTGACGAGGGACGAGCTCGGCTCGTCGGTGAGCGGTCCTTCCAACTCGGCGTACGGGAGCGCCTCTTCGCCTGCCGCCACCACTACGTGGTGGAGGCGTGGGTTCGCGGCGAGTGCCCCGGCTCTCTCGAGCTCCGCCTCGTGCTGGTCCGCCCGCGACGAGCGGTCGTTGAAGGTGACCGCCAGGAGGCGCTCGCCCGCGCCCGTGCCGTGCCCGAGGACCGTGCCTGGCATGCCGGGCAGGCCGGCCGCGAGGAGGGCGAGGGTGCCGGATGCCGGTCCTCCGGAGACGTCGGCGCCGATGCCGGGCACGGGCATGCCGCGGGCGGCCCGGCGCTCGGCGGGTCCCATGCCGGGCACGGGCCCGGGGTCCAGGTCGGTGCCGGGCACGTGCCGGGGCGCCGCGAGACGGGTCCGCACGGCCTCCACGAGGGCGTCCCTGACGTCGTCCACGGCGCGTTCCGGGTCGACGGCGCCCGCGCCCACGGCGAGCGACGCCACGGGCTCGTAGCCGGCGATCTCGCGGGCCCCCGCGCGCAGGATCAGCGCATGGCCCGGCGGGATGCGGTGCACGCCCTGGTAGGGCGTCGAGTCGTGCAGCGCCTCCGGGACGTCGGGCGCCGCGAGGAGCGCGGCCAAGTGCCCCACGTCCAGGTTGGCTTCGATGAGGTCGGCGAGCGGGAGCGCCGCCGTCGCGTACGCGGTGCCGCCCGCCCAGGGGGTGTGGAACACCGGGCGCGCGCCCGCGAGGTCGCCCAACACCGTGAGCCGGCGACCGACTTGGACGACGGCCGTGTAGCTGCCGGGCCAGGCCGTGAGGTGGCGCAGGGCGCCGCCGCGCGCCGCGAACAGGCCCACCCTCAGCTGCTCGTCGGAGGCACCGCACACGCCGAGCACCGCGACCCGCGTCTGGTCGTCGGCCTTCACGATGCGTACTTCGTCGGCGCGCCAGTCGCCGACCGCCCACAGCGGATCCGGGTCGCCCCACAGGAGTTGGGAGCCGACCGGGTGTACCGTTTCGCCCTCCGATCCCATGGCACCCGCGGAACCGAGGGCAACGGGCCCGGAGGCGGCACTGCTCCACCCCACCAACCAGCGCATCGCCGCCTCCACAGGCTGTGGACAACACAAGGGGTCCCCATGCTGCCACGAAGGCGGCCTCAAGGATGGAGACACGGCGAAGGGAAGGAGCGGGCGGGAAATGGCGTACGCTCCCCCCAATGCGCCCCTTTTGAGCCGTAGTTGAACCGTGGTACGACCCGGACCAGTGCGGATGACAGGGGCGAGATTCGGCCAAATCGGCCGTTGATGGCCGGAGCTGAACACACCGCTTCGGCCACAGCGCGCAACGCACAGTCCGGGAGGCGTACTCCGCCTCCCGGACCGGTCCGCCGCCCGCGGGGATGTAGGCGGCGGGGTCCCCCAGCCCGCTGGATCCAGTACAGCGGGCCGACCCACGCAGGTCTCATGCAACCGCCGCCCCCTCGCCCGGGTAAGAGCGCACGCACGGGCGCACGGCACCACGCCCGGAGCACACGGTCACACGGCGTGGCCTGCGCCGTACTTCAGTACGGACAACAATCCCGCCATCCGGAATGCCGACCCTTAACGCTTGGGATGCGGCGAACTACGCTGTGTGTACGAATGCCGCGCGGTTATGCCAGGCCGAAACAGTCGGTGTGGTGCCCGGCGCGGCAGCCGTCTGTGTCGAGGGGTGGCTCATGTCCAGGGAGCAACGCGGGCCGAACGAAAAGCTCGGAGCCGTCCTCGCCCTCGCGGGAATCAGCAACGCAGGCCTCGCCCGCCGCGTCAACGACCTTGGTGCGCAACGAGGATTGACGCTGCGCTACGACAAGACGTCGGTGGCCCGCTGGGTGTCGAAGGGCATGGTGCCGCAGGGCGCCGCCCCGCACCTCATCGCCGCCGCGATCGGCCAGAAGCTCGGCCGGCCCGTGCCACTGCACGAGATCGGCCTGGCCGACGCGGATCCCGCGCCCGAAGTGGGTCTGGCCTTCCCGCGCGACGTACGGGCGGCGGTGAAGTCGGCGACGGAGCTGTACCGGCTCGACCTCGCCGGCCGACGGGCGGGCAGCGGCGGGATCTGGCAGTCGCTGGCCGGTTCGTTCGCGGTGAGCGCGTACGCGACGCCCGCGTCCCGGTGGCTGATAACCCCGGCCGACTCCTCGGTGGCCCGGGAGGCACACCACGTGGAGGACGGGGCACCTCAGAAGGTCGGCCACACCGACGTACAGAAGCTGCGCGAGGCCGCCGAGGACGCGCGGCGCTGGGACTCCAAGTACGGGGGTGGCGACTGGCGTTCGTCGATGGTGCCGGAGTGCCTGCGGGTGGAGGCGGCGCCACTGCTGCTCGGCGCGTACTCGGACGAAGTGGGGCGCTCGCTGTTCGGGGCCGCGGCCGAACTGACGCGCCTGGCCGGGTGGATGGCGTTCGACACCGGGCAGCAGGAGGCCGCGCAGCGGTACTACATCCAGGCGCTCAGGCTCGCGCGCGCGGCGGCGGACGTACCGCTCGGCGGTTACGTGCTCGCCTCCATGTCGCTGCAGGCCACCTACCGCGGCTTCGGTGACGAGGGCGTCGACCTCGCGCAGGCCGCCATCGAGCGCAACCGGGGACTCGCGACGGCCCGGACCATGAGCTTCTTCCGGCTCATCGAGGCACGCGCGCACGCGCGCACCGGTGACGGGCCCGCGGCCGGGGCCGCGCTGCGGGCCGCCGAGGGGTGGCTCGAGCGGGCCCGCGACGGCGACACCGATCCTTCGTGGCTCGGCTTCTACTCGTACGACCGGTTCGCGGCGGACGCGGCCGAGTGCTACCGCGATCTGAAGGCGCCCCGTCAGGTGCGGCGCTTCACGGAGCAGGCGCTGTCGAAGCCCACGGAGGAGTTCGTGCGCTCGCACGGGCTGCGTCTCGTGGTGTCGGCGGTGGCCGAGCTGGAGTCGGGGAACCTGGACGCCGCGTGCGAGCAGGGGACCCGGGCGCTGGAGGTCGCCGGTCGGATCTCGTCCGCGCGGACCACCGAGTACGTGAAGGATCTGCTGCACCGCCTGGAGCCGTACGGGGACGAGCCGCGGGTGGTGGAGCTGCGGGAGCGGGCCCGGCCGTTGCTGATGGCACCGGCGTAGACCGCGTGGTCCTCATGGGCCCGGGCCTGCCCGCATGAATTGTCAGTGGGGTCGGGCAAGATGCTGGGTGTGTCGGGAGTGGAGGTGAGGCCCGTGGGGGCGGCTGCGTATGACGGGGACGTGCTGGTGGTCGGCGGGGGGATCGTCGGACTCTCCACCGCGTATGCCGTGTCGCGGGCGGCGCCGGGGACCCGCGTCGTCGTCCTCGAAAAGGAGGAGGGCCCGGCCCTGCACCAGACGGGGCGGAACAGCGGGGTCATCCACAGCGGGATCTACTACCGGCCCGGCTCGCTCAAGGCGCGGTTCGCGGTGCGCGGCGCCGCCGAGATGGTCAAGTTCTGTGCGGAGTACGGGATCGCGCACGAGGTCACCGGAAAGCTGATCGTCGCCACGGAGCGGGAGGAGCTGCCCCGCCTGCACGCCCTCGTACAGCGCGGCAGGGAGAACGGGATTCCGGTGCGCGAGCTCGGCCCCGCGCAGATCCAGGAGTACGAGCCGGAGGTGCGCGGCCTCGCCGCGATCCACGTGGGGTCGACGGGGATCGTCGACTACCGCGCGGTCGCCGAGCTGTTCGCCGAGGCGTCCGGGGCCGAGATCCGGTACGGGGCGGACGTCGTGCAGGTCGACCGGCGCGCGGACCGGGGCGTCGCCGTGCGGACAAGAGCCGGCGACGTGGTGCGCGGGCGCGTGCTCGTCAACTGCGCGGGGCTGCGCTGCGACGAGGTGGCGCGGCTGACCGGGGACGACCCGGAGATGCGCATCGTGCCGTTCCGGGGCGAGTACTTCGAGCTCGGGCGCCCGGACCTGGTGCGCGGGCTCGTCTACCCCGTGCCGGATCCGGCGTTCCCGTTCCTCGGGGTCCATCTGACGCGAGGGATCGACGGCGGCGTGCACGTGGGGCCCAACGCGGTGCCGGCCCTCGCGCGGGAGGGCTACGGGTGGGGGACCGTACGGCCTCGCGAGGTGGGCGGGACCTTGGCCTGGCCGGGGTCGTGGCGGATGGCGCGGCGGCACTGGCGGTACGGGGCGGGGGAGGTCCACCGGTCCCTGTCGAAGTCGGCGTTCACGAAGGCCGTGCGCAGGCTCGTGCCCGGAGTCACCGCGGAGGACATGGTGCCGGTGGCGGCGGGGGTGCGGGCGCAGGCGGTGTTGCGGGACGGGACGCTTGTGGATGACTTCTTGATACGGGAGGGGGCGCGGGCGGTTCACGTGTTGAACGCGCCTTCGCCTGCGGCGACGGCGTCGCTGCCGATTGGGCGGGAGATTGCGCGGCGGGTCCTCGCGTTGCTGTGAGGCCGCGACGGGGTTGACGTCTCGGGGCTCCGCCCCGGACCCCGCTGCTCAATCGCCGCAGGGGCTGGAAAAGATCGGGGCTCCGCCCCGGACCCCGCGCCTCAAACGCCGGCGGGGCTTGGGTTGCCCGTAAAATTGGTGCCACTGTGTCTGAGTCGTCTGAAACCCCCGCGTCCACCGCCCGCCCCAACGAGCCGCGGTTCCCCGACGGGCCCCGGCCCGACCCCGCGCAGTCGCACTACGAGCAGCGCATCCGCAGCTTCCAGCCCCGCCGCGGCCGGGTCACCGACGCGCAGGCCGATGCCCTGCAGCGGCTGTGGCCCGCGTGGGGCCTGGACATCGACGGGCAGCGGAGGCTCGACCTGGCGGAGCTGTTCCCCGGCGTCGAGCGCGTCGTCCTGGAGATCGGCTTCGGCATGGGCGAGGCCACGGCGCAGATGGCACAGGACGACCCGACGACCGGCATCCTCGCCGTCGACGTGCACACGCCGGGCCAGGGCAATCTGCTGAACCTGGCGGAGCGCGCGGGGATCGACAACGTACGGGTGGCGAACGGCGACGCGATCGTGCTGCTGCGCGACATGCTCCCCGACGACTGCCTCGACGGGCTGCGCGTCTACTTCCCCGACCCCTGGCCCAAGAAGCGCCACAACAAGCGGCGACTGATCCAGGCCGAATTCCTGTCGCTGGTGGCAGGACCGCTCAAGCCGGGCGCGCTCGTGCACTGCGCGACCGACTGGGAGGACTACGCCGAGCAGATGCTCGAAGTCCTCACCTCCCACCCCGACTACGAGAACACGATCGAAGGCGGCGGCTACGCGCCCCGACCCGAGTTCCGCCCGCTCACCCGTTTCGAGGGCAAGGGCCTGGACAAGAGCCACGTGGTCCACGACCTGCTGTTCCGGCGCCGGTAGGTCCGGGGCGGGCCAAGGCCGGATCCTCGCGGCCCCGTCGCGGCGGGCCGCGTCCCTCGTTAGGGTCAATTGGTGGCCTCGTATCCCGTCTATCCGCACCAGCAGGACGACGTCCTCGGCGCACACCCGAGCGGCGCGGTCCCGCACGGTGCGGTTCGGCATCCGCGCTGGTGGGAGCGGAAGGGTGTGCGGGCCACCGCGCTGGCGACGCTGCTCGCGATCTCCGGGTTCGTGATCCTCGCCCTCGTCCGCGAGCAGACCGGCACGGAGGGCTTCCTGGTCGGGCTCGGGCTCGCCGTGCTGCCCGTTCCTCTCCTCATATCCGCGTTCCGCTGGCTGGACCGCGTACAGCCGGGCCCCTGGCGGAACCTGATCTTCTCCTTCGCCTGGGGGGCGTGTGCGGCGGCGCTGATTGCGATCGTCGCCAACAGCTTCGCGACCCGCTGGATAGAGACCGCGACCGCCGACCCCGCAAGCGCCGACACCCTCGGCGCCACCGTCATAGCGCCGATCGTCGAGGAGTCCGCGAAGGCGGCGGCCGTGCTGCTCGTCTTCCTGTTCCGCAGACGGGACTTCACCGGAATCGTCGACGGCGTCGTCATCGCCGGGGTCACCGCCACCGGCTTCGCGTTCACCGAGAACATCCTCTATCTCGGCAACGCCTTCGGCACCGACCAGCTCTCCGGCACAGGCGCGGGACTGACCTCGGTCACCGCCGCCACCTTCTTCGTGCGCGTCGTGATGTCCCCGTTCGCGCACCCGCTGTTCACGGTGCTCACCGGCATCGGCTTCGGCATCGCCGCCGCCATGGCGCCGGGCCGCGGCCGACTGCGCAAGATGCTGCTCCCGCTCGCCGGGCTGCTCGCCGCGATGGGCATGCACGCGTTCTGGAACGGCTCGTCCTCGTTCGGCGAGTACGGCTTCTTCGCGGTGTACGCCGCGTTCATGGTGCCGGTGTTCGGCGTGCTCACCTGGCTCTCGGTGTACGTGCGCCAGCGCGAGCTGCGCACCATCCGCCAGGAGCTGCCCGCCTACATAGCCGCGGGCTGGCTCGCCCCGCCGGATCCGTTCGCGCTCGGCTCGCTCAAGGCGCGGCGCCTGGCCCGCGACTTCGCCACGCACTACGGCGGCCGGGCGGCCGCGAAGGCGGTCGCCGAGTACGAGGACTGCGCGACGTCCCTCGCGCTGCTGCGCCACCGCGGCCGCAGGGGCAGGGCCGGCGCGGACTTCGCCGTACGGGAGCGGGAGCTGTTGGAGGCGTTGTGGGCGCGGCGCGACTACGCGCGCCCGGCGCTCGCGTACGGCTCCCAGATCGCGGCGCCGATGTGGCTGCCCCCGGTGGTGTACGCGGGCCCACCGGCGCCGGGCCTCGCGTACACCTACGACAACGAGCCGTACCGCTACAACCCGTACCGCTACTGAGAAGCCGCCGTGAGCCGGTCGAGCTCCGCCTGCGTCAGCTCCACGTCCGCCACCGCGAGCAGCGCCGGGAGCTGCTCGACGGTCCGCGCGGACGCGATCGGCGCCGTCACCGTGGGCTGCGCGGCGAGCCAGGCGAGGGCGACCGTGGCGATCTCGGCCCCGTGCGCCTGCGCGATCTCGTCGAGGGCGGTCAGGACGTTCCGGCCGCGCTCGGTCTCCAGGTGCTTGCCCGCACCGGCGGCCCGCGCGCTGTCGACCGTGACGCCCGGCCGGTACTTGCCGGTCAGGAAGCCGGAGGCGAGCGCGTAGTAGGGCACGGCCCCGAGGCCCGCGCGCGCGGCGACGTCCTGCAGTTCGCCCTCGTACGTGTCGCGCGAGACGAGGTTGTAGTGCGGCTGGAGCGCGACGTAACGGGCGAGGCCCTCGCGGTCGGAGAAGTCGAGGGAGTCCTGGAGGCGCTGCGCGGAGATGTTCGACGCGGCGATGTGCCGTACCTTGCCCGCCTTCACCAGCTCGTCGAGGGCGCCGATGATCTCCTCGACCGGCACCTCGGGCTTGTCGTAGTGCGTGTAGTACAGGTCGATGTGGTCGGTGCCCAGGCGCTTCAGGGACGCGTCGGCCGCGGCCCTGATGTTGGCCGCGGACAGGCCCTGGAACTCGGGGTGCTGGCTGCCCTTGGTGGCGATGACGACGTCGTCGCGGCGGCCGCGCGAGGCGAGCCACTTGCCGATGACGGTCTCCGACTCACCGCCCCGGTTGCCGTCCACCCACGCCGAGTACACATCGGCGGTGTCGATGAAGTTGCCGCCCGCGGCGACGTACGCGTCGAGCACCTCGAAGGACGTGGCTTCGTCGGCGGTCCAGCCGAACACGTTGCCACCCAGGGACAGCGGGAAGACCTCGAGGTCGGAGGTGCCGAGCTTGCGCAGAGAACGAGAGGAGGAAGTCATGCCGTGCCTCAACGCCCGTACGGAATGCGCTATTCCGCGATCACACTGGAAATCGCCCCAAGAAGGGGCGAACCGGCAGCCCTGGCGTCGGGGGGTGAGCGCCAGGACCGCCGGAGTTCACTGACTCACGGGGTGAGGCCCTTGCCGCGCAGCCAGGTCGCCGGGTCGACCCCGGTGGACTGCCCGTCGGGGTGGACCTCCAGGTGGAGGTGCGGCCCGGTCACATTGCCCGTGGCGCCCACGCGGCCGATGACATCGCCGGTGCTGACCTTCTGGCCCGCGCTGACATTGAGCGAGGACTGGTGGCAGAACCACAGCTCGGTGCCGTCGTCGAGGGTGAGCACCGTGCGGTAGCCGTACGCGCCCGCCCAGCCGGCCTCCGTGACCGTGCCGCCGTGTATCGCGCGGATCGGCGTACCGGTGGAGGCCGCGAAGTCGAGGCCCGTGTGGTACCCGGAGGACCACATGGAGCCGGGCTGACCGAAGGTGCCGGAGAGCGTGTACGAGGCGACCGGGAGCTTGAAGCTGGCGGCCAGCTTGGCGAGGCGCTCGGCCTCGGCCTTGCGACGGGCCTCCGCCTCGGCCTTCTTCTTCTCGGCGAGGGCCTTGGCCTTGGCCGCGTCCTGCTTGGCGGCGGCCTCTTCGGCCGCCTGCTTGGCAGCGGCCTCCTCGGCGGCCTGCTTCGCGGTGGCGTCGGCCGCGTCCTGCTGCGTCTCGGCCTGCTGCATGATGCGGGCCCGCAGCGCCTCGCCGGCGCCGGTCTGCCCGTCGGCGGCCTCGGCCTGAGTGATACCGGCGCCGCTCAGCGGGGAGGCCGTGGCGCCGGAGTCGGAATCGGAGTCCGAGTCGTCGGATATCAGCGAGCCCACGCCCGGCAGCGACTTGGCCGCGGGCAGCGAGTCCTTGACCGCCGACAGGTCGGGCATGGAGATGTGGACCGGCGGCTTGCCGCCCTGTGCGGTGGCGATGCCGCCCGCACCGACGGCGGCGACCACGCCGACGCCGAGAACAGTGGAGCTGCGCGCGAATCCACCACGGCGGCGGGCTACGCGATGCCTGCCGCGGACGGGAGAGACGGACTCCTCGGTGGGATTCCACTCCTCCCAGGTCTCCTGCTCGACGCCGAAGTCACCTTCAGGGCCGTAGAAGAAGTCGGGGGCAGGCCGGTTCGACGCCACGGGGGCGCTCTCCTTTCCTTCCTTCTCGCCTACCGGGTTAGCTGACGGGTTCGGAGCAGGAAGGTCTCCTACGGACACCAAAGATGTCCGATTCACCCCAAGTTGATGGTTCCCCGGTTCCCTTGCGGGATTAAGCGTGTGCGCACGGAGCCATCTCTTGTGACGGCTGGGACGACCGCGCTGCGTTATCGAACGTTAATAGACAGCAGACAGTAATTCCAAGCGCTTCCCACTAATCGTTCACGACTCTGGCCAGGACTTACCATGACAAGAGCGTGTGAATCCGGGCGAGTTGACCGGGCATCGCAAACGTCCACCCAACTGATGGTGCGTCAATTGTTATGCGGAGCGACGCCGTTCGACTACCTCTGGTAACAACGATCAAGGAACTCAGCCCCGGCGCACGGCGAGCAGCGCCATGTCGTCCTTCGTCCCGTCGCCGGTGTGCGCGCGCACCTCCGCCGCGAGCGCCGCGAGGAGTTCCTCGGGCCCCGGGAAGACCCTCCCGGAGAGCCGGGCCGCCGGATCGTAGAAGCGGCCGCTCGGGTCGCGCGCCTCGGAGAGCCCGTCGGTGTAGAGCAGCAGCGTCGCTGCCGATGGGAACGCCGCCTCGACGGCCCGGTCGGGCCAGCTGCCGAGTTCGCTCATGCCGAGCGGCAGCGCCGCCTGGCACGGGTCCAGTGGGCGTACGGTGCCGTCGCCGAGCAGCAGCAGGGGGCTGGGGTGACCGCGGTTGAGGACACGGACGAGCTCGACGCCGTGCGGGATCTCGGCGAGCACCGCGGTGGTGAAGCCCTCGAAGTCGTCGATGCCGCTGCGCCGGGTGCCCTCGCGGGCCAGGGCCCGCTCCAGGCGCTGGGCGACCGCCTCAAGGGTGCCCTCCTGCTCCGCGGCCTCCCGGAACGCGCCGATGACGACGGCCACCGCGGCGACCGCGCCCATGCCCTTGCCGCGCACGTCGCCGACGATGATCCGGATGCCGTGCGGGGTGTCCTGGACCGCGTACAGATCGCCGCCGATGAACGCGTCCGCCTGCGCCGCCTCGTAGCGCGCCGCGATCACGAAGCCGCCGAGCCGCCGGGCCGGCTCGGGCAGCACCGCCAACTGCGCGGCCTGCGCGATCTCACGGGCCGAGGCCAGCTGCTCGTACCCGCGGTACACGATCCGGTTGAGCACACAGGCCAGGAGGCAGACGGTGGCCACCGTGACGATCTCGGTGACGAACACGGAGTCGAGGTTCTCCGTGAAGCGCAGGTGCACGACCGTGATCGCACCGATCGACGCCGCGCCGGCCAGGATCGTCGCGCCGAGCGAGAAGAACGGGGCGGCCACCAGCGGCGCCGCGCTGAACAGGGGGGCGCCCGGGAAGCCGCTGGGGGTGACGTACTCGTAGACCGCGCCGCCGATGATGAGCAGCAGGGGCAGCAGCCGCAGGAAGAGCCGTGTGCGCACGCCTTCGGAGCCGTGCCGCCCCCGTCTCCCGCCGCTGCCTCCTTCTCGCTGCCCCACCACTCGTCTCCTGCCGTTCCCTGCCAGCTTCCGGCGTCTCACCAAGAGTTCCTGCACGAGGGCGCGGAGGCGAGCAGGAGTGGGCCGTACGAGTGGGGAACGTGACGGGCGACACAGCCGCATCGCGGCACCCCGGCACAAAAAAACCGAGGCCGGAATCTCGATGAGATTCCGGCCTCGGCCTTCAGTAGCGGGGACAGGATTTGAACCTGCGACCTCTGGGTTATGAGCCCAGCGAGCTACCGAGCTGCTCCACCCCGCGCCGTTGTGTTCACAACACTACGCCATCAGGGGGAGTGAACGCGAATCGCTTCGCGTGACCGTTCACGCGGCGGCGTGTGTGAGGGTCTCCCACGCCACGAACAGGTCGTCCGTCCCCTCCGGCCGCTGCTTCCTGGTGAGCTTCTCGGTCTGCGGGAGGTCCATCTTCAGCCGCCCCTGAAGGTGCTGGAGGCCCACCTCCGTGTCGGGCCCCATGTCCCGCTGCACCTTCCCGCCGCACAGCCAGGTCGGGGCCTTGGTGCCCAGCTGGTACTTGGAGTGCAGTTCGAGCGCGGCGGCGAGCCGGTCCTTGGCCTCCCCGTACAGGTCGACGCCCTGGTGCCAGGCGGTCTCCGCCATGTGGGAGGTGGCGGCGAGGGAGTAGCTGGCGTGCTTGAAGTTGCGGCAGGTCTCCTGCGCGAGCCCGTCCTTGAAGGTCTTCTGCCCGAACCAGTACGTCCGCAGTTCCTTCGGGGTGTCGATGCCGCTGCCCTTCGGCTTCACCGGCAGCTTCCCGTCGGACGACAGATAGAAGTACGCGGGGACGCGGGCGCGGAAGTGCCGGACGGCCTGGTCGAAGGCGCTCTGGTCGTTGAGGTGGACGGCCATGCTCATCGTCGCGTCGGCCATCACCAGGTCCCAGTTGCCGTTGAAGTCGGCGGAGCCGCCCCGCACTTCGGGCAGATAGACCTCGCGCAGCATCCGCTGGAACTTCAGCTCCTGCCCGTCCGGCCAGTCCTTGTACGTGTACTGCATCAGCTCGGCGGCCTTCGCCCAGGACGTGCCGGCCCAGGCGGCCTGCAGCCCCGCGTTGTCCGCGGTGTGCCCGGTGACCTTGTCCGACCAGGCGTCCATGATCTCGACGGCCTTGGCGGCGTGGGCCTTGTCGCGGGTGACGTTCCACAGCAGGGCCTGCGTATAGGCGGCGATGGCGTCCTCGCGCTCCTCGACACAGCCCTGTCCGGTCTCGGCGTCGAAGGGGCACTCCACGGTCGCGTACGGCTTGGCCCGGTAGTCGAGGTCGGCGTACTTGCTGTCGCCCATCTCCTTGTACGCGGAGATCCACGGCTCCTGTTTACGGGCCACGTGGTCGCGGACCGCGGCCAGTTGCCCCTTGCCGACCAGGACGCCCGGGTGCGCGAAGGGGCCGCCGGAGGCCCGGTGTTCGGGGTGCGCACCCACGTCGGAGTCGGTCCGCGTGGCCCCGCCGCACGCCGTCGCGGCCACCAACAGCAGGGGCACGAGGCCCCCCAGAAGAACGCGTCGCGTCCGTGCGCCCGCTGCCATGCAACACCTCCGGTCGGATCACTGGCAGCCTGACGCGTACCGGTGGCCACCGCAGGATCTGTTGCGCCGGTCGGGAAGGGGCGACCCCGGCCGCCGACCGCGCAAAAGGCAGCGCCAACACGCAAAAAGCGGCGCCCGAACCAGCCGAAGCCGGTCCGGGCGCCGCCCGTGTCCTGTAGACCCTGTGGGACTCGAACCCACAACCAATGGATTAAAAGAGCCCGCGATCTTGTGCTGGGTGGTCGCGGGGGCTGATCCGTTGTCCGGAAAGACCAGGTCAGGAAGCTAGTACGGGATGGCTGAGTCCGTCGTATGACGGGCTGTGGGGCTACGTCCGCTCACGCATCGCTCACGCAAACCAGCGTCGATGCCTCGACTGCGTTCACCGTGAAGGGCGGAATGCCCCCAACACGCTTTCCGAAGCTCGTCTGGGGCGAGGGTATGCGTAGGAGTGCTGTCTGGAGGTTGATGATGCGGGCGAGATCAGTAAACGAGGAACAACGACGACGACGGCTCCCCACCTCCGGCGCCCCAGTCGATCAGGGATCCGTGCACACTGGGGGAACCACCAACGGATACCGAAGTGAGGGCTGGTGGCCATCAGAGATGTGGACCGGAAACTCCTCTGGGGTAGGTCCTGGAACGAGTGCGCCTTCCCCGGCTGCAGCCAGGAACTCACTGTTGACCTCGACGCCGAAACGACCCCGCAGAAAACCGTCGTGCTCGGGGAAGAGGCTCACATTGTCGCCAGGGAGGACGAAGGACCGAGGGGCGATCCCGGGGTCCCCCTCGCTGACCGGAACGCATACGACAATCTCATTCTGCTCTGCCCGACTCATCACACACTGATCGACAAGGATCACGGGCGCAACTTCCCGGTCGATGCTCTCCTTGCGATGAAGCACGCCCACGAGGCCGCTGTGGTACGGCGCGGGGTCGTTCGTGGCGTCACCGAGAATGAGCCGACCAGACGGGAAGCGCTGCTCGCTGACTTGTCCACCAGTCGGGGTCGGTTGGTGAGTCGTTGGATCGCTGTAGGACTCGACCCAGAGCAGGCGGAGGAGCTGGCCGACGACAGTACGGTCGGCGTGTGCCCGGAGTTCATGCAGTTCCACGCAGAACGTAGATTCACCGTTCTGACAGGTGACTTCGGTTCAGGAAAGACTGTAGCCCTGGAGCGGGAGTACCAGGCGTCGGCGCTGCGGGCCCTCGACAACCCTGATGAGCCGCTGCCGGTCCACCTGTCCGCGAAATCGACCGGATCAGACTTCCTGCGGGCCCTCGATGAGCAGACCGCCCGTTTTCCCAGTGCCCACAGCAAGGTGACACTTTTCCTCGATGGATTGGACGAGTTCGGAGCCGGACGCTCGGCAGAACTCGTTGATGACCTCCAGGCCTGGCTCTACAGCGCGCCGGGCCGGAAAGTTCTGGCGACCAGCCGTCCGGACGCCAATCTCCGGGCGAATGACTGCCTCACCCTGCCTGCACTCTCGGACACCGAACTCAACGACCTCCTCGAAAGGGTAGGGGCACCCCGAGACTTGGCTTGGCACCCCAACTCCGAAATCCGCGACGCACTGCACCGCCCACTCTTCGCGCTGATCGCCGCCGACTGCCGTAAGGCCGGCTCGCAGGTGCCCTACTCACGTGGATCCTTCCTCGCCGCCCTTGTCGAACGGGCTCTCACCCGGGCCTCTGGGCTCGGCTCGGATACGTACGCCCTGCTTGCCCGGCTCGGTCGGCTCACCCTGGATGTCGGCGGTGGAGTGCCAGCTGGCGAGGTTGGTACCAGCGAGGAGCAGGTGCGACTTGTCCAGACCCGCCTGGTCGTCCACCGCAATCGCATGTTCACCTTCGCACTGCCCGTGCTCGGACAGTACTTCGGTGGCCAGTACGTGCTGGACAACGGCCTGCCGGAGCTTGTGCAATTCTCACCACAGCGCCGAGACCGGTGGCGTGACGCGCTGACCTTTGTTGTCTCCAGCGGCTCTTGGGAACGAGTGACGGCACTCCTCAGTGATCTGACGACAGTCGACCCTGGGTTGGCTGCGTGGATCACTGATCAGGGCGTCCCAAGCTACGAGCGCGAACCAGTGGCCGCCCTTCCCGAGGCCCTTGAATGCGCACGGCGCCTATCCGTAACACTTGATGCCTGGCTCAGTGGAATCGGCCGTGCGGGCACTCTGCTCAGCTGCTCGGATGGAACGGGACGGGGGGTCCCTATCGGGGTTGGGTCAGGCGCTGAGATTTCCACCGGTCTTCACGTCGTGTTCGCCGCCCCAAAAGACTTCGACGGCAGTGAGCGCTTCTTCGAGGTATCCGGAGCGGCAGACATGGATCGGGGGGAAGTGGACGGTGTGAGGATCACGTCATTCCACTCTGTAAACATGCTGCCCGATATGCCTGCCTGGCCATGGCGACTGACTCTGTCCTGGGTGAAGACAAGCATGAAGGCTCTTTTGGAGCGCAGGGCCTTCGTGCTGCCTGGCAATCTGGCCGCGTGTCAGGAACGGGCCTGGTCTCTGTCCCGGCTGCTGACCGGTCAGAGCGGCCACCTGGGCCATCGGCCCATTCCTCTCACTGACGTGGTCTCTTCGATCGACGAGATCTTCCGGCTGGCTCCGAACGCTGGCCGGGTCCAGTTTCAACGCAACACCATGGCGCTGCGGACAGAACTCGTTGAGCTCCGTGACCAATGCGCAGAAAAGCGCCTCCCGACGATGCGCGACGGAAAGATCCACCGCCCATACCCGGTGCCGGATCGGCCGCCTCACGAGCCTTCGAGGGCCATCTCCAGTTTGTACAGCAGGGAGGTGTTGACTGATCTGGTCAGGCACGTCTATTCCGATGCCTTGTCCATCTACGAGGACATCGTCACGGAGTACCTGTCCCCCGTCCAGCGGACCCTGCAGCTCGGCGGAGCGTTGCCTGTCCGGTTCGAATGCAAGATCAGCTGGCCACCTGTCGGAGACGGCCGGCGGCTGGACATCGGGCCCAGGTTCTCTCGCACTGTTCTTCCGCTACCGTCCGGTTCCGCTTCCCAGGTCGATGTCACACAGGTGGAGGATGTCAGCGCCGAGTCCGACTACTGGCCCGAGTGGGTCGGTTCCGACGAGGTCGACTTCCGCCGTATTCGCCCCAAGTCAGCCGCATGGTCGGGCCGCAGCGTTGCCCACGAAACCCTCTGGGTGTTCAAGGACACTCCGGCCACGAACCTTGCTTACAACTGGCTTTCTCAGGACATTAGCGCGGTCGGACTCTCGGGCTCAGTAAGGCCACTTGTCGACTGATGGGCTCGGCCGTTACTTCCCCCAGCCATTCAGAGAGACCTCAGAGCCTCCGCCCAGGTAACTGTGGAGCGCGCTGGCGGTGGTGTCCACGAACTCCTCGGGAATAGCGTCGACATCGACCCAACGGACCTGGGCATGTTTGTGCGGCTCGCGATTCTCGGGCTCGCCAGTCCACTCGTGGGCTACAAACACGACGGTAAGGAATCCGTTAGGAGCCTCAACTCCCCACGCTCCGTGAATGATATGGGCGACCTTCAGCGCCTCCGGCTTCACGACCAGGACGGTCTCCTCGTACAGCTCCCGTGCCGCGGTCTGTGTGATCGGCTCCCCCGGTTCGCTCTTGCCGACCGGCAGGTCCCACATGCCCTGGGCGAACTTGGCGTTCTCGCTGCGCTGCAGCAGCACGACGCGGTCGGTGGTCCGGTCGTGGACGATCACGGCGGCGACCAGCAGGGTCATGGATTCGAGGGCGGGCTTGAAGGCTTGAGGGCGGGCATCGGTCGTCGGCTTGGCCACAGAGTTCCTTTCCATCGGCCTGGTTGTTGGGCAGGCATGCTGAGCGGATTTCTAGACGGCCGTGGCCATGTATGTGTGAAACACGGCGGCGTGCCGGCTCATCCCGCGCTTCCATGGCGTCGGGGCCTCCTCGGCGATCTCCTGCCACAGAGCCGCGTTGGCGGCGGCGAATGCACGCTTGGCCGTGCGCCGAGCGGTTCGCCAGGACGCGAAGCGCCACGCGAATGCCTCCGCTGGTGCCACCTGGTGGCCCGCGTCCATGAGTCGCAGGATCAGGACGGCAGGGTCGATCCAGGCGGCGCCTTGTGTGGGCCAGGCCCAGTCGATGATGTGGGCTCGGTCGTCGATGAGGACGTTGTCCGGGGCGAAGTCGGTGTGCAGGAGCCGGTCTCCTGCGAAGAGGCCGGCGGTGCCTGGCGGTGCGTACGTACCCCACCGTTGCTCGGCGCGTTTCAGGTCGACGTCCGGGGCCTTGACCTTCTGGAGCTCGTCGACCGCGGCCACGACGAGGTCGAGGTCGGGTGAGCCGGGCCGGTAGTCGGCGTGCCGGGCCGGGAGGACCTCATAGCCGAGGAGGTCCCAGCCGCCGGCCTCGATGTGCCAGTGGAGGCGCGGGCTGGCATCAGGGAGGTACGGGTTGATCACGGCTTCCCGTTGTTGAGCATGGACCTGGGGGTGGTCGTGGGGGATGCCTTTGACGAATACGGGGCCGCTGTCCGTGTCGAGGAGTGCGGCGACGCCGGAGTTCATGCCGCCGCCTGCCGTGCGGGCTGCGTAGATGGTGCCGGTCTTGTCGGTGATCGCCTCGCGGACGGCGTCGTTCAGCTCCTCGAAGTGGAGCCGGGGCATGGCCATGCGGTGTCCTCGCAGGTGGGGTACGGGTTGCTGCCCCGCCCTCAGAGTAAGGGGCGAGGCAGCGGTTACTGAGCAGGGTCCGGGCTCAGTACGGGTTGTCGTCGCTGGCCGAGCAGTTGCACATCGCGGCCTCGGACTCCTTGTCGATGTCGCCGATGACGATGAACGCGTCGTCGGCGATGGCGTCGACGTCGAGTGGGATCGGGAGGGTGTGCGCCTCCTCTGCGGGAGGGCGTCGGCTGATGGCGACGAGTACGGGTTCGGGCCGCGTCGCGGCGGCGGTGGCGGTGGGTGGGGGCATGGCTAGTTCCTTCCGTGTTGGCAGTACAGCGATCGATCTGCCTCCGCCTCCTGGTAGAGCTTGGCCAGGGGTCGGCAGGTCCAGCAGGTGCCGGAGAGCTGACAGCCGGAGCATCCACCGGTGCGGAGCTGGAGGGACTCGGCGATGCCGCCGAGTCGGGGCAGGGCGTCGAGGCCCTCGGTGAGGAGCTGCACGTTCGGGTCGCGGCCGACCTTGCAGATCGAGGCGACGCCATGCGGGTTCACGTGGAAGAACGTGTGGCCGGCGTTGCATCCCCGGAACGGGGTGCGGGCACGGAGGTGCTCCTCGGACTGGGAGGCGAGCGGGTTCGCGGCGCCGTCGATGGTTGGCGACAGGTTGGTGAAGACGTGGTGGGGGAAGCCGAGCCGGTCGGCCAGGGCGCGCATCGCGTCGAGTTCGTGCGCGTTGCCGTCCGAGACGACGATGTTGAGTCGGACGGGCAGGCGGGCCTCGCGGGCTGCTTCGAGCCCGCGGAGGAACCGGCCGAACGCGCCTCGGTTGCGCGTCACTTGGTCGTATGTCTCGCTGGTCGCTCCGTAGAGGCTGATCGTCAGGCGGTAGGGGCGATAGCGGTCGAACAGGTCCAGCATCCGTGGCTTGTGGAGTTGGGACCCGTTCGTCGATACGGAGATCATCAGCCCGAGCTCGTTGGCGTACTGGTAGGCGGCGGGAAAGTCACGGTCGATGAGCGCTTCGCCGCCGGTGATCTGCAGCCAGAGGACACCGGCGTCACGGAGGAGTTCGAGGAGCCTCTGCTTGCTGTCCCAGGGCAGACCCTCGCGCTTCTTCTCTCCGAGGTAGCAGAACGCGCAGTCGTAATCGCAGCCGAGGTTGATCTCCCAAGACGCCCGCCCGTAGGGGTGCTTGGAGGGCTCCCGTACGAGCAGGTCGGTGTCGAGAGGGTGGTCGAGGTCCATGTCCCAGGCTTGGCGGGCGGCGTCGCGTAGCCAATCAGGGGCGGCGGCCCGGGCCGCAGTCGCGGCACCCAGCTCCTTGTAGCGGGTCTCGGGGATGCGGACGCCGGCGGGGTGGCCCGGGCGCACGAGCAGGTACTTGCCGAGGAACGGGCTGGCGATCATGCGGTGCATCTCGGTCCTCCACGGTGGCAGGGGGCTTAAGGCAGTCGGCGTTCCGGCGGGAGCCCGGGCTGGGCGATGAACCCGGCGGCGGATCTGGGGGAATCGAGTACGTCCGCGAGGGCGCCAACGGAGCGCGCAAGGTTCTTCACGTGCGCGTACACGAGGTAGTCGCTGTCGAGCGACGTCGGGTTCGTTGGCGAGCTCAGCACGCGGTACGCGGAGCGGAACACGGCCATCGTGGTGGGGCGCTGGTCCGGGTAGTCCTCGCGGATCATCCGCTGCACCAGCTCCGTGAGCAGCTTGTTGTCCGCGTCCAGGCTCCCGCGGCTCGTCTCGGACAGCACCAGCTCCTCGACCTTCCGGACGATGGCGCGGACCAGCTGGTACTCGATGGGTTCCTCGGCAGGAGGACCGACCCGCACGTCTGTCTCGCGGGCCGGGCCACCCGTGGCGGCGTCTTCTCTCGCGTTCGGTACACGTCTGCTGCTCACAGCAGGATGATTGCTACGCACGGTGAAGCGGGACTAGGTCAGACCGTGGCCACGTGTGGCCACGGTGCGGCCATGGCCGAAAGCGGGCGCGATGACACTCCAGACTGCACGTGTGGGCCGCAATGATGCGCTGAGAGCCGCGCGCCTCGGCAAGGGCTGGCGGACGGTGGAGAAAGCCGCCGACGCGCTGAGCATGCACGGCCAACAGCTTCTCGATGACCGGCACTTCACGGTGTCCGCGCGTACGTGGCGGCGGTGGGAGGGCGAGCGCCCTGGATGGCCGAACGAAGAAACGGCCATCGTGATCCATGACGCGCTCGGACGCTGGCCCGAGGACCTCGGGTTCACCACCTCGCCGGGATGGATCCGACCTGAACACCACGAAGAGGAAAAGGTGAAGCGTCGCGAGTTCGGCCTGGTCACCGCTGCCGCCCTGGTCCCGGGGCCGCTTGCGCGGCAGCATGTCGACCCCGCCCTGGTCTCGTACTTTCAGGAACAACTCGAAGGCCACTACCGCGCCGACATGCTCCTCGGGCCGCACGACCTGATCGGCACGGTGAGTGCCCAATACCAGCTCATCGACAAGCTCCTGCGATCGGCGAAGGGCGAGACCCGAAACGGTCTGCTCCGGGTGGGCGCGGCCTATGCGGCGCTGGTCGGCTGGCTCTATCAGGACGCCGGTGACATGCAGGGCGCGAGCTTCTGGCGAGGCGTCACCCAGGAGATCGCGATGCGGTCCCGCGATCCGCACCTGGTCGGCTACAGCCTGGTGAACCAAGCCCAGGTGCGGACCGATCTAGGCGATGGTCACGCCGTCATCGACCTGTGTGAGGCAGCGCTGGAGGACGAGCAGCACCTGGTTCCGAAGGTCAGGATCATGGCTCGACAGCAGCAGGCCCACGGAGCGAGCCTGACCAACGATCGCAGTGTGGTCGACCGGCTTCTCGACGACGCCGACCGGCTGCTGCCTCGAGTCGATGACGACCTGCCCTGGGGCAACGCCTGCCGTCGCACCCCCGGCTATCTGGAGGTGCAACGCGCCACCTGTTACGGCCGCCTCGGTCTCGGCCGCGAGGCCGGCGCCCTGTGGGACCAGGTCCTCCGGGGCGTCCCGGAAACAGCGCGCCGGGACCGCGGCGTCTACATGGCCCGGCAGGCCACAGCCGCAGCCGCTGCAGGCGACCCCGATCAGGCCGTGCACATCGCGTGGGCTGTCGCCGACATCGCGGTGGAGACCAGGTCGGCCCGCATGCGACGCGAACTCGGCACCCTTCACCACGCGATGCGCCCGTGGCACGATGCCCCGATTGGCCAGGACCTTGCCGAGGCCCTGGCACCCGTGATCGAGGGGAGCTGAAGCGTGGCCGAGAACCCGGTGCCGCTGACCGAGGACGAGATCGTGATCGCGCTTGACGGCCTGCCCGGGTGGCGCCGCGACGGCGACGAGATCACACGCACGTTCGGCATCCGGTACCACGGCGGTGTCGCGCTGATCGTGCACGTGGCCGACGTTGAACGGCTGATCGGCCACCACGCGGACATCGACCTGCGCTGGGACAAGATTCGCTTCGGGATCACCACTCACGATGCCGGGCACAAGCTGACCGCCGCGGACTTCGACCTGGCTCACCGGATCGACGACATCGCACGGGCTCATGGCGCCGAGTCCCTCGGTCGATAGCCGGGCATCGCGAGAGCCCCTCCCTCCCACGTGATCAACGGCGCGGGCGGTATCGCGACTGCAAGGGCGCCGTGGATGCCGCCGGGGAAACGTCAGGACGGGAAGTCGCGTTTGACGCTGTGGCGTGGCGAGCCTGGGCGGCACGGGCTCGCGAACTGAGCGCCGGTCGGGCGGCGAGACGTTGGATGCGCCAAGTGAGGGCCCGGGCCGGATGCTCGGCGTCGGCCAGTGTGCGCCGCCCTATGGCGGTGCGCAGGATCTGCTCGGGAGCGTGTCCGGCCTCCTGTGCCTGGCCCAATGCTGCGGTGAGCGCGTCGAAGGCGGTGTCCTCGACGATCTTCTCGGCGTACTCAGGCACGGCATCGCGGATCAAGGCGATATGCCGTTCGACTGTGAGCTGCGACGGTCGTTGCTGGGCGAGCGCGGCCAGGGGCGCCAAGGCCACTTTGCCGTAGACAGCTTGGAGCTGGATCCGGGTGCGATGAGCGGCAGCGACCTGCTGATCGTGGTGGCGGATCTGGTGCCAGCGGGCAGCGGCGATCACGGCCAGGAGCGCGGCGTCGAGGAACATCGCCAGTGCCGCGCCGTCCTTCGGTGACGGCTCGCGCAGGATCGCGCGGACTGCGCTGCGCAAGGCGCGGGCGTGCTGGTGATCGGCCTGTACGCGGGAGCGGACGGCACGCTCGAACTCCGTCCACCGCCGCTGCTACTGCCGCGACCTCGAAACCGGCAAGCCGCTCGGCAGCAAGTGTCCCAAGCTCGCAGGCCGTAAGCACGGCTCGTACTCGATCCGCCAGGAACTCCCGCCCCGCGAGGACGGCACACGGCGCGCCTTCAACCGCGCAGGCTACGAGACCCTCAAAGCCGCCCAGAACGACCTCGACCACGTCCGCTCCCTCATCGCCCTCGCCGACAGCGACGACCCGGACAGCGTCGAGCGAATCGCGGCCCTCCTGGATGAACTCACCACCGACAGGGCGCCACTGCCAGACATCGAGGAGACCAGGCGGCGTCTGAAGGCCGGCATCGGCCTGCGCGGCAGCATGACCATCGGCGAGTGGCTGGACCTCTGGTTCGCCTCGAAGAAGATCCGCCGTACGACGCTCAACAGTTACGCCTCTCACATACGCGTCCATCTGAAGCCCCGCATCGGGCACATACGCCTCGACCGCCTCAACGTCGGCCACCTGGTGGAGATGTTCGACGGCATCGCCGACGAAAACGAGGTAATCACCGCCGAGAACGCGGCCCGCCACGAGCAGATCGCCCGCACCAAGCCGTCCAAGCCCGGCCGCCCCACAGCTGCCGAACGCGCACACCTCTCTGCCGAGCGCGCCAAGCTCGCCGACATGAAGCCGTTCCGGAAACAGAGTGGTCCCAGCACCTGGCAGGCCATCCGCCGCACCCTGCGCGCCGCGCTCAACTCCGCGATCTCGCAGCAGCTCATCATCTTCAATCCCGCGTCCCACGTAGAACTGGCTTCGGGCAAGCGCCCCAAGCCCCTCCTCTGGACGGACGAGCGCGTACGCCGCTGGCGCGAGACCGGAGAGATCCCCGGCCCGGTCATGGTCTGGACGCCCGCCCAGTTCGGCGAGTTCCTCGACGCGGCCGAGGACGACCGGCTCTACGCGGCCTTCCACCTCATGGGCACCCGTGGCCTCCGTCGCGGCGAGACGGTCGGCCAGGACTGGCACGAGGTCGACCTCGACGGCGCACAGATCACGCCCGCCAAGGAGATCGTGGTCGACGGCTGGGACACTTACGAGTCGGAACCCAAGACGGACGGCAGCGCCGACACCATCGCGCTCGCCAGCATGAACGTCCTCGTGCTGCGCGAGCACAAGGCCCGCCAGGACAAGGAACGCAAGGAGTGGGGCCCGGCCTGGCAGAACACCGGCAAAGTCTTCACCCAGGAAGACGGCTCCTGGCTGCACCCCGAGACGCTCTCCGCGACCTTCCGCCGCATCCTCGCCACCACCGAGCTCCCGCCCATCACCCTCCGGGACCTGCGGCACGTGGCCGCAACACTCACGCACGGCGGAGGCGGTGACATCCACACGGTGAAGGCGACCCTGCGGCACTCCACCATCGCGCTGACCTCGGACACGTACACGAGCTTGCCGCCCGAACTCGACCGAGAGATCGCGGAGAAGGCGACGGGGCTGATCCCCCGCGCCCGCGTGCCGAAGCCTGCCGCTCCGAAGCCGCCCGTCCAGCCCTCTGCCGACCCGTCCGCTCACGCATCGCTCACGCAATGGCTCGCAAACGAAGAAGCGCCCGAGCCGACCGAAGCCGACCCGAGCGCTAAATAGCAGGTCAGATGGGGTATCCCCCACCTACATCCCGTAGACCCTGTGGGACTCGAACCCACAACCAATGGATTAAAAGTCCACTGCTCTGCCAATTGAGCTAAGGGTCCACGCGCCGACCTGAGCCGACGCACCCCCGAGCATAGCCCGACGAGACCGGGACGCCGATCGGGTATCGGCATCACGGGCCCCGCGCGCCGGACGGAGCGTCAGCGCAGGAACCAGTGCCGGGCCGAGACCGCCCACCAGGTGCCCGCGAAACCGAGGACCGCGAGGACCGCGATCGGGGCGTAGTTGAAGGTCTCCCAGGTGACCGGGGAGACCTGGGGCAGCATGAAGAGGATCGTGATGACGACGACCCAGGACACCGCCACCACGCCGATCACCGTCGACCAGCGGCCCAGGTGCCACGGTCCCCGCTCGAACGCGTCGCCCTTGCGCAGCCGCAGCAGCGTCGGGATGACGTACGCGATGTAGAGGCCGATGACGGCGATCGAGGTCACGGCCGCGTACGCGGTGACGTTGATCAGGTAAGGCAGGCCGAGGACCAGCGCGCCCGCCGCCGCGAGCCAGACCGCCGCGACCGGGGTGCGGGTGCGCGGGCTCACCGTGTGCCACACGCGGGAGAACGGCAGGGCGCCGTCGCGCGAGAAGGCGTAGATCATGCGGCTGTTGGCGGTCACGGACGCCATCCCGCAGAACAGCTGGGCGCCGATCACGACCAGGAGCAGCAGCTTTCCGGCCGTCGCGCCGAGGGCGTCCAGGAGGATCTGGGCGGGCGGCGCCCCCGTCGGGGAGTTGAGGGCGCCGTCGTACGACTGGATGGCGAAGGTGAAGCCGAGCAGGAGCACGAAGCCGGCGATCCAGGACGTCCAGATCGAGCGGACGATGCCCTTCGGCCCCGCCGTGGACGCGTCGTGCGTCTCCTCCGTCATATGGGCCGACGCGTCGTAGCCGGTGAAGGTGTACTGCGCCATGAGCAGCCCGATGAGGACGACGTACACGCTGCTGCCCCAGCCGGTGTTGTTCACGAACTCGCCGAAGACGAAGGACGCCGACTGGTGGCTGTCCGGCGCGAAGGCGAGCGCGCCGACGATCAGCGCGACGCCCAGCACGTGCCACCACACGCTGACGCTGTTGAGGAAGGCGACGATGCGGACGCCGAAGGTGTTGAGGAGTCCGTGCAGCAGCAGGATTCCCGCGAAGAGCAGGATCGTGCGGCCCGGGGTCACCTCGAAGCCGAACTGCAGGTTCAGGTACGCGCCCAGGAAGGACGCCGCGCCGAAGTCGATGCCGGCGGTCACGGCCACCTGACCCAACACGTTGAACCAGCCCGTGAACCACGCCCACGCCGCCGCGCTGCGCTCCGGCGCGAGCCGGTGCGCCCAGAAATACAGCCCCGCCGACGTCGGATACGCCGAGCAGATCTCGGCCATCGCCAGGCCCACGAAGAGGGTCATCAGGCCGACGCCGACCCAGCCCCAGGTGATGAGCACGGGGCCGCCCGTGTTCATGCCGAACAGGTACAGCGTCAGACAGCCCGAGAGGACCGAGATGATCGTGAAGGAGACGGCGTAGTTCGAGAAGCCCGACATGCGGCGGGCGAGGACCTGCGTGTAGCCGAGCTGGGCGAGGCGCTCCTCGTCGGAGCCCGCGGCCACGGCCGGTTGCTGTCCGTCAGTGGCTCTGCTGGCATCACTTGTCATGCCCCCAGCGATTCCCTCGCCGGAGGCGCCGCATGCGGCCGATCAAGGCCCAACTCCCGTGCCCCACCCCCGTGTCCGGTACCCGAATCCCGGCCCGTGACGAGGAAAGGCCGCGGCCCCACCCCCGTGAGGGAGTGGGGCCGCGGCCCTGTCACTTCAGGAACGGTCAGCCGTTGCGCTTCCAGCGCGGCTTGTCGTCGCGGCGACCGAAGGACGAGCCGGTGCTGGAGCCGGTGCCGGTACCGGCGCCACGGTGGTCGTCACGACGGCCGTAGGGGCGGTGGCCGCCGGCGGGGCGCTCGCTCTGGCGGTCGCGGTTGAACGGGCGGTCGCTGCCCCGGTGACCGCCGGACGGGCGGTCGTCGCGGCGGAAGCCGCCACGGTCGCCGCCTCGGTCGTCACGGCGCTCGAAGGAACGGCCGCCACGGTCGTCGCGGTTGAAGCCGCCGCGGTCGTTGTCCCGGCGAAAGCCACCACGGTCACCGCCGCGGTCGCCGCCTCGGTCGTCACGACGCTCGAAAGAACGGCCACCACGGTCGCCGCCACGGTCGTTGTCGCGGCGGTCGTCGCGGCGGAAGCCGCCCTTGTCGCCACCGCGGTCGTCACGGCGGAAGCCGCCACGGTCGCCGCCACGGTCGTCACGACGCTCGAAAGAACGGCCACCACGGTCGCCGCCACGGTCGTCACGACGCTCGAAGGAGCGCCCACCACGGTCGCCGCCGCGGTCGTCCCGGCGGAAGCCACCCTTGTCGCCACCGCGGTCGTCGCGACGGAAGCCACCCTTGTCGCCGCCACGGTCGTCGCGACGGAAGCCGCCCTTGTCGCCACCACGGTTGTCACGACGCTCGAAGTTGCCCCGATCGTCGCGGCGCTGACGCGGCTGGTCCGAGAACGAACGCTCCGAACGCTCGGTGCGCTGCTGCTCCTCGGCGGCAGCGGCAGCCTTGGCGACCTGCTCGGCGGCGGCCTCCTGTGCGGCGGTGACCGCCGCGGCCACGCCCTCCTCGTCCTCGCCGCGGTCACGGGCGGCGCGGGCGGTGAGGCGGTCGGCCTGCTCGCGCAGCTCGGCGGCGCGACGGGTGGCGCGCTCCAGCTGCTTGGTCAGGTCGGTGACCTCGCGCTCGGCCTGCTGCGCGGCGTTGCCCGCGGACTCGGCCTCGACCTCGGTCATGGACCGGGCGCCGGTGATCTCGGCGACCTCCGGGTCGAAGGCGGCGCCGCCCTGGATGATGTGACGCCCGGCGTCGACGCCCGCGTCCTCCATGAGGCGGAAGATCTGGCGGCGCTGGTGCGGCAGCGACAGGGAGACGACCGTGCCGGTGCGGCCGGCACGGGCGGTGCGGCCCGCGCGGTGCAGGTAGTCCTTGTGGTCGCCGGCCGGGTCCACGTTCAGGACCAGGTCGATGTCGTCGACGTGGATGCCGCGGGCGGCGACGTCGGTGGCGACGAGGGCGTTGACGTAGCCCTTCTTGAAGTCCTCGAGGACGCGGGTACGGGCGCCCTGCGTCATGCCGCCGTGCAGCGCGTCGGACTTCACGCCCGAGTCGCGGAGCTGCTCGGCGATGCGGTCGGCGCCCAGCTGGGTGCGGACGAAGATGATCGTGCGGCCCTTGCGGGCGGCGATGGCCGCGGTGACCGGCGCCTTGTCCTTGGGCTTCACGACGAGGATGTGGTGCGACATGGTCGTGACGTTGCCCTGGGCGCTGTCGACCTCGTGGCTGACCGGGTCCTTCAGGTAACGGGAGACGAGGGTCTTGATCTCGTTCTCCATCGTGGCGGAGAACAGCATCCGCTGGCCGCCGGCCGGAACCTGGTCGAGCAGCTCGGTGACCTCGGGCAGGAAGCCCAGGTCGGACATCTGGTCGGCCTCGTCGAGGACGGCGACCTCGATGTTGCTCAGGTCGCAGGCGCCGCGGTTGATGAGGTCGCGCAGACGGCCCGGGGTGGCGACGAGGATGTCGACGCCGCGCTCCAGGGCGTAGATCTGGTTGCCCATCGACGTACCGCCGCAGACGACCTTCATCTTCAGGTTGACCTGGTCGCCGTACGGCTGCAGCGCGTCCGCGACCTGCATCGCGAGCTCACGGGTCGGGGTGAGGATGACGGCGCGCGGCTTGTGCTTCTCGCTGCGGGCACCGGCCAGGCGGGCCATCACCGGCAGGCCGAACGAGAGGGTCTTGCCGGAGCCGGTGCGGCCGCGGCCGAGGATGTCCTTGCCGGCCAGGGCGTCCGGGATGGTCGCGGCCTGGATCGGGAACGGGGTGGTCACACCGCCCTGCGCCAGCTTGCGCACGACGGCCTCGGGGAGACCGAGGTCCGCGAAGGTGATGGTGGGCTCGTCGTTCTCGATGACCTCGACCGTGTCGGTGTCGGTGTCGATGACCGCGTCCGTGTCGATGTCGAGGTCGGTGTCGATGACCGTGTCGATGTCGTTCTCGACGGCCTGGTCAGCGAGGTTTTCAGTGGAAATGGACATGCGAAATGCGAAACCTTCCGGAGTCTCGGCACGCGCCCGCAACTCCGTGTATTCGCAATTCAGCAAATCGACCGCCTCAATGCGGTCCAGCCACGGCAAGGGAGAGTACGCGCCACGCGGCGCTCTCTTTAGCGGCGCCGGGCAAATGGGATCAAACGATCTACCACCATACGCACCCCCCACCCCCCGAGGCAAACCAGATCGCTGAGACCCGGCTCACACGCCGCCCCCGGTCAGGCCGGATCGCCGGCCTGCGGCCGCGGCTCACTGGCCCGCTCCCCCGCGGTCTCCTCGTGCGCCGACGAGGAGGGCTCGGCGGTCGGTGGTGACGACGAGGGGGCGGCGGACGACTTCGTGGGCGAAGGGGTGCTCGTCGCGCTGGGCGAGCTCGGCCGCTGCGAGGGCCGCTGCGTCGCGCTGCGGGACGGCGAGGTGGGCGCCGAGGTCGGGGTGGACGCCTTCGTGGGGGTGGGGGACGCGGAGGAGGGCGTGGCCGGGACCTTCGGCGAGGCCGGCCGCCGCGAGGGCATCGCCGAGGCCTTCCCGACCCGCGCGCCCACGTCCGTCCCGCCGTCCGGGACCTCGGCGCCGCCGTCGGGCGCGGCGCCCGAGCCGCGCTGCGGCGGGGAGTGGGTGGGCGCGGCACCGCCGTCGGCGCCCACGCTCATGCAGCCGGCGGCCGCGGCGACGGCCACGGTGGTCGCGGCCAACCGGCCCAGACGGAGCACATTGAGCGACAGGGCGCGTTGCGATACGGACAGCTGACGCACGGGCGGGCACCTCCGGTGCACGAGACGGGGTCACCATGGGGGGGTACCGTTCCCAACTCCTGTCCCCCGTACGAGGACACGCGCCGCGCGAGCACCGCACAAAGCCCCCACAATCAGCGCGGGGGCCTCACCCGGGTCTCACCCGTATCGGTCTCACTCGTATCGGTCTCACCCGTATCCCAGCGCGTGCAGCCGCGCGTCGTCGATCCCGAAGTGGTGCGCGATCTCGTGCACCACGGTCACCTCGGTCTCCGTGACCACGTCCTCCCTCGACTCGCACATCCGCAGCGTCGGCCCCCGGTAGATGGTGATCCGGTCCGGCAGCACTCCCGCGTACCACTCGCCCCGCTCGGTCAGCGGGGTCCCTTCGTAGAGCCCGAGCAGCTCGGGGTCCTCGGCGGGCGGCTCGTCCTCCACGAACACGGCCACGTTGTCCATGAGTCGGGTCAGCTCGGGCGGGATCCGGTCGAGCGCCTCTGCGACCAGTTCCTCGAACGTCTCGCGCGTCATCTCCAGCACACGACCATTGTCCGGTACAACCCGCATATCCACCCGTGCACTTGGGCATACGGGAGCAATGGCCCGCTCGCCAGCCGCCGCCATACGTGGACTCCGCCGCCGCACGCGGAGCGTTCGCGGCGCGCCCTCGGCCCTGCTGCGCCACTATCGCGCCCGGCACCCCCACCCGGTCCTCGAACTGGTCCATCCGCCGCATCCGTACGTACGCGCGCTCGGCCTGGTCGCCACCGTGCTGCTCGGCGCCTGGCTCGGCCTGCTGATCGTCGGCAGCGTGCGGGCGCCGGTGGGGCCCATGGACACGAAGATGACGCTGCGTCCCTCCTTCACGGGCGGTACGAAGATCAACGTGTCGCCGCTCGGCGCCCTTGAGCTGCATTCGCACACGGCGCCGATCCGCCTCGACGTCGATGTGGACCGCCTTGACCCGGCCCGCGCGCAGACCCTCGTCGACCACCCCGAGCGGTTCTCCGGGCTGCAGGACGAGGTCGCGCGCGACGTCGAGCACGGCACGGTGGACCTGGCCCTGCGCTCCTGCGTCGCGGTGGTCGCGGGCGCCACGACGCTCGGCCTCGTGGTCTACCGCCGCCCGCGCCGCGCCCTCGCCGCGGGCGGCCTGGCGCTCACCCTGCTCGCGGCCTCGGGCGGCACGGCGTACGCGACGTGGAACCCCGAGTCGGTCCTGGAGCCGAAGTTCTCCGGGCTGCTCTCCTCGGCGCCATCCGTGGTCGGCAGCGCCCGCTCGATCGTGACCGAATTCGACGCGTACCAAAAGGAGTTGGCGCTCCTGGTCACGAACGTCACCAAGCTGTACGACGCGACGTCCACGCTCCCCACGTACCAGCCGGACCCCTCGACGATCCGCGTCCTGCACGTGTCGGACATCCACCTCAACCCGGCGTCGTGGAAGATCATCGCCTCGCTCGTGGAGCAGTACAGGATCTCGGCGATCGTCGACACCGGCGACACGATGGACCACGGCTCGAAGGCCGAGAACGCGTTCCTCGACCCGATCGGCAAGCTGGGTGTGCCCTACGTCTGGATCCGCGGCAACCACGACTCGAAGAACGCGACGCAGAAGTACCTCGCCGACCGGGGGCGCTTCAAGAACGTCCGCGTCCTCGACGACGGGAGGGCCGTCACGGTCGCGGGCCTGCGCTTCGCCGGCATGGGCGACCCGCAGTACACCCCGGACCGCGCGGTGCGGGCGCAGGGCGATCCGGCCGAGCGCCTGTCGGGCATCCGGCTCGCCTCGGCGCTGCGCGACCAGCGGGCGGCGGGCACCCCGGTCGACATCGCGCTCGCCCATGAGCCGGCCGCGGCCCGCGAGGTGGACGGCGAGGTGCCGCTCGTTCTGGCGGGCCACATCCACCACCAGGAGATGAAGGTGCTCCCGCTCGGCACCCGGCTGCGCGTCGAGGGCTCGACGGGCGGCAGCGGTCTGCGCGCGGTCGACAACGAGAACGGCCACCCCGATCCGGTGGAGGCGTCCGTCCTCTATCTGGACCGCTCCACCAAGCGTCTACAGGCCTGGGACGAGATCCGCCTGGGCGGTCTGGGGCTGACGAAGGCGGAGGTCAGCCGCCATCTGCCGCAGGAGAACCAGCCCGGCGCGACCCCCTCCCCGAGCCCCGGGGAGAGCTCCCCGTAAACCGTTTTGGCGATAGCTCCCTGCATCCCATATGCTTCTCACGTCCCCGACGCGCTGCAAAGCGCGCAGGCGGGCCGATAGCCCTCATCGTCTAGCGGCCTAGGACGCCGCCCTTTCAAGGCGGTAGCACGGGTTCGAATCCCGTTGGGGGCACGTACGACCGTGTGAGAGACTTGCTCTTGCTTGTCTCGCACACAACAGCTGGGTCCTGTGGAGCAGTTTGGAGTGCTCGCCACCCTGTCAAGGTGGAGGCCGCGGGTTCAAATCCCGTCAGGACCGCTGAAGTTCCTCGTGAACTTCGTGGCTGGGTAGCTCAGTTGGTACGAGCGATCGCCTGAAAAGCGATAGGTCGCCGGTTCGATCCCGGCCCCAGCCACAGGAACTAGGCCCCGTCTCCGGACGGGGCCTATTGCGTTTCCCGGCCCCCGACTTCCCTGTTCAGACCGGCGCCGCGTGCAGCGGTCCCGTGCCCCGGCCGCCCGGGTGGCGATGCCGCCAGAACCAGAAGAGGGCGCAGGAGACCAGGGCCCAGCCGGCCAGCACCAGGATCGGGAAGGCGTGCTGGTTGCCCTGGAAGTAGACCGCCGTGTGCTGGGCGTTGTACGAGGCTCCCGGTGGCAGCCACTGGCCGAGGCGGCCGATCACCGTGGGCAGCAGCGGGGGTGCGACCGCGCCGCCGGACGCCGGGTTGCCGAGCAGGACCAGCAGGCCCCAGGTCGGGATCATCGCCCAGCGGTGGAAGAACGTGTTGAACATCGTGAAGACCATGCCGCAGGTGAACATCGTCAGCGCGAGGATCAGCCAGGACTCGACGAAGGGCAGGTCCACCGCGCCGAGCCCCCAGTCCGCGACCGCCGCCACGGCGAACCCGCCGAGCAGCGCGTAGGCGACCGTGAAGGCGATCCGCTCGGCCGGGTTGAGGCCCCGCGCGTGCACGCTGAGCTGGATCGCGCCGACGAAGCCGATGATCACCGCGGCGAGCGTGATGTAGAAGATCGTGAGGCCGCGCGGGTCCCCGCCCTGCAGCGGGTTCACGTCCTTCACCGTCACCGGGATGCCGGTCGCCCTGCTCACCGGGGGCGCCGCCTCGGTGAAGACCTGGGCGACGGTGACCCCGGAGGCGCCGGAGACGTCGATGTGGACGCGCGAGCCGCCGCCGCGTACGTCGAGGACCGCGTAGATCTTCTGGGCGTCGAGGGCGTCGCGGGCCTCTGCCCGGGAGTCGTAGGGCTTGAGGTCCAGCTGCGCGTCGAGCGCCTTCTCCATCGCGCCCAGGAACCGCTGGCCCTGTGCCTGGTCGTACGCGCCGGTGACCCCGGTCGGGATGTTGTGCGGCGTCGGGTTCGCCATGGAGTACGTGTACGAGCCGGCGAACAGGGCCGCCGCCGCGGACAGGATCAGGACGAGCACGCAGGCCGGGAAGAACGGTGAGCCCTTGAACCCCTTCCAGCGGTCGGCCCCGCTCAGCGGGCGCCCGTGCGCGCCGTGCGGCGGGTGCGCCTTCTCCGGTTCGGGCTCATCGGGCATGTGGGACATATCCGCACGTTAAGTCACGCGTCCGCGCTCTACATCCGGACACGGGCCCCGGCCACCCCTGCGCACCAACCGCAAAACCGGTCGCCACGCATTTCCCCGAGGTGAGATCCTTGGGGTCGTATGTCTACGCAGCCTGCCCCCGCCGCCGATCAGTTCGCCGCCGTAGCGCGGCGGATCTCCGAGTTGTCCCTGCGCGATGCGCACCGCCTCGGGCGCAGGCTCGAAGGCGCCCGCAAGATCCGTAAGCCGGAGGCCCGCGCCGCCGTCGTCGCGGAGATCGACGCGGAGGCCGAGAAGGCGGCCGTCCGCACGGACATCCGTCGCGAGCGCCGCGCGGCCCTCGACGTCACGTATCCCGAGCAGCTCCCGGTCAGCCAGAAGAAGGACGAGATCGCCGCGGCGATCCGCGACCACCAGGTCGTGATCGTCGCCGGTGAGACCGGATCGGGAAAGACGACGCAGATCCCGAAGATCTGTCTCGAACTCGGCCGTGGCGTGCGCGGCATGATCGGGCACACCCAGCCGCGCCGCATCGCCGCCCGCACGGTCGCCGAGCGCGTCGCCGACGAGCTGCACACGCCGCTGGGCGAGGCGGTCGGCTGGAAGGTCCGGTTCACCGACCAGGTCGACCAGGACGGCACGTTCGTCAAGCTCATGACGGACGGCATCCTGCTGGCCGAGATCCAGACGGACCGCGAGCTGCGCGCGTACGACACGATCATCATCGACGAGGCCCACGAGCGGTCCCTGAACATCGACTTCCTCCTTGGCTACCTGGCGCAGCTGCTGCCGAGGCGCCCGGACCTGAAGGTCGTCATCACCTCCGCGACCATCGACCCCGAGCGCTTCTCGCGGCACTTCGGGGACGCGCCGATCGTCGAGGTCAGCGGCCGTACGTATCCGGTGGAGGTGCGGTACCGCCCGCTCCTCGAAGAGCGGGGCGAAGACTCCGACCGCGACCAGATCACCGCGATCACGGACGCCGTCGACGAGCTCCAGAAGGAAGGGCCCGGCGACGTCCTGGTCTTCCTCTCCGGGGAGCGCGAGATCCGTGACACGGCGGACGCGCTGGAGAAGAAGTACGCCCGCGCCGGAGGCGCTGTCGTACACAGCACCGAGGTGCTCCCGCTGTACGCGCGCCTTTCGCACGCCGAGCAGAACCGCGTCTTCCAGCGCCACACGGGCCGCCGCATCGTGCTCGCCACGAACGTCGCGGAGACCTCCCTGACGGTCCCCGGCATCAAGTACGTGATCGACCCCGGCACGGCCCGTATCTCGCGCTATTCGCACCGTACGAAGGTGCAGCGACTGCCCATCGAGCCGGTCAGCCAGGCCAGCGCCAACCAGCGCAAGGGCCGCTGCGGCCGTACGTCCGACGGCATCTGCATCCGCCTCTACTCCGAGGACGACTTCCTCGGCCGCCCGGAGTTCACGGACGCGGAGATCCTCCGTACGAACCTGGCCTCCGTCATCCTCCAGATGACCTCGGCGGGCCTCGGCGAGATCGAGAAGTTCCCCTTCATCGACCCGCCGGACCACCGCAACATCCGCGACGGCGTCCAACTCCTCCAGGAACTGGGCGCGTTGGACCCCTCCCAGAAGGACGTCCGCAAGCGGCTCACGGAGCAGGGCCGCAAGCTCGCCCAGCTCCCCGTCGACCCGCGCCTGGCCCGCATGGTCCTGGAGGCCGACAAGAACGGCTGCGTACGCGAGGTCATGGTGATCGCCGCGGCGCTCTCCATCCAGGACCCGCGCGAGCGCCCCTCCGACAAGCAGGCGCAGGCCGACCAGCAGCACGCCCGCTTCAAGGACGAGACGAGCGACTTCCTCGCCTTCCTGAACCTGTGGCGCTACGTACGCGAGCAGCAGAAGGAACTCGGCTCCTCCGCCTTCCGCCGCATGTGCAAGCGCGAGTACCTGAACTTCCTGCGCATCCGCGAGTGGCAGGACATCTACACGCAGCTGCGGACGGTCGCGAAGCAGATGGGCATCCATCTGGGCGACGCCGACACTCCCGCGGCGGACGACTCCATCCACGTCTCCCTTCTTTCCGGTTTGCTCTCGCACATCGGCATGAAAGATGTGAAGGAGACCAAGGAGTCGGCGCAGAAGGACCCGAAGCAGGCCGGCCGCGACCGCGGACGCAACGAGTACATCGGCGCCCGCAACGCCAAGTTCGCGATCTTCCCCGGCTCGGCCCTCTTCAAGAAGCCCCCGCGGTTCGTGATGTCGGCGGAGCTCGTGGAGACCAGCCGCCTCTGGGCCCGCGTCAACGCGAAGATCGAGCCCGAGTGGGTCGAGCCGCTCGCCGAGCACCTGCTCAAGCGCACGTACAGCGAGCCGCACTGGGAGAAGGACCAGGCGGCCGTGATGGCGTACGAGAAGGTCACGCTGTACGGCGTCCCGCTCGTCGCCCAGCGCAAGGTGAACTACGGGCGGATCGACGCCGAGGTCAGCCGCGAGCTGTTCATCCGCAACGCCCTGGTCGAGGGCGACTGGCGCACGCACCACAAGTTCTTCGCCGACAACCGCCGACTCCTCACCGAGGTCGAGGAGTTGGAGCACCGGGCGCGCCGCCGCGACATCGTGGTCGACGACGAGACGCTCTTCGACTTCTACGACCAGCGGGTACCCGAACACGTCGTGTCCGGCGCCCACTTCGACTCCTGGTGGAAGCAGAAGAAGAGCGAGGAGCCCGAACTCCTCGACTTCGAGCGCTCGATGCTGATCCGCGAGTCGGCGGAGGCGGTCACCAAGGACGACTACCCGGATTCCTGGCGTCAGGGCGGGCTGAAGTTCCGGGTGACGTACCAGTTCGAGCCGGGGGCGGACGCGGACGGCGTGACCGTCCATCTCCCGTTGCAGGTGCTCAACCAGGTCACCGACGAGGGCTTCGACTGGCAGATCCCCGGCCTGCGCGAGGACGTGGTCGTCGAGCTGATCCGGTCCCTCCCCAAGCCGATCCGCCGCAATTACGTGCCGGCGCCGAACTTCGCGAAGGCGTTCCTGGACCGGGCGGTGCCGCTGCAGGAGCCGCTGCCGGTCACGCTCGCGCGCGAGCTCCAGCGCATGGTCGGCGTCCCGGTCGCGCCGGACGACTTCGACCTGACCCGCGTACCGGACCACCTGAAGATCACTTTCCGGATCGTCGACGAGCGGCGCCGCAAGCTCGCCGAGGACAAGGATCTGGAGGCGCTCAAGCTCCGGCTGAAGCCGAAGGCCCGGCAGGCGATCTCCCAGGCGGCCAAGGCCACCGCGGAGCGATCCGGCGGCCCGTCCGTGGAGCGCACCGGCCTCACCGACTGGAGCGTCGGCACGCTGGCGAAGGTCTTCGAGACCCGGCGCGCGGGCCAGCCGGTGAAGGCCTTCCCGGCCCTGGTCGACGACGGCGACACCGTCTCCGTACGCCTCTTCGACAGCGAGGCCGAGCAGGCGCAGGCGATGTGGAAGGGCACGCGCCGGCTCATCCTGCGCAACATCCCGGTGAACCCGGGCAAGTTCGCCTCGGACAAGCTGAGCAACGCGCAGAAGCTCGCCCTGTCCGCGAACCCGCACGGCTCCGTCCAGGCGCTCTTCGACGACTGCGCGATGGCGGCGGCGGACAAGCTCATCGGCGACTTCGGCGGTCCCGCGTGGGACGAGGAGTCGTACCGGAAGCTCTACGACAAGGTGCGCGCGGAGATCGTCGACACCACGGTGAAGGCGGTCGGCCAGGTGCAGCAGGTCCTGGCGGCCTGGCAGGCCTGCGAGCGGCGCCTGAAGTCCACGAAGAGCACGGTGCTGCTGCCCAACCTCCAGGACGTGCGCGCCCAGTTGAACGAGCTGGTGAAGCCGGGCTTCGTCACGGCCACCGGTCTGCGGCGGCTGTCCGACCTGATGCGCTATCTCGTCGCGGCCGACCGCCGGCTCCAGCAGATGCCGACCAGCGTCCAGCGGGACACCACCCGCATGGAGAAGGTCCACGAGATGCGGGACGAGTACCTGTGGCTCCTTGAGCAGATGCCGCAGGGACGGCCCGTGCCGCAGGAGGTGCTCGACATCCGCTGGATGATCGAGGAGCTGCGGGTCAGCTACTTCGCCCACGCGCTGGGCACGGCGTACCCCGTCTCGGACAAGCGGATCGTGAAGGCGATCGACGCGCAGGTTCCGTGATCGGCCGACCGCACACGGTGAGTTCGACCGCACGGCCTGCGCTGCTGTAGAGTCCTGTCTCGCAGCGCAACGCAGTACAGCGCAGCGAAAACCTGGTCCTGTGGAGCAGCTTGGAGTGCTCGCCACCCTGTCAAGGTGGAGGCCGCGGGTTCAAATCCCGTCAGGACCGCAGTAAAGAAGAACCCCCGCACCGTACGGTGCGGGGGTTCTTTCGTTTCCCAAGGGCGCACGGCGCCACGGGACCGCTCCCGCCCGGCCGCTGAGCACCCGTCACCTCCCACGGCGCTCCAGGGGCCCGCCGGGAAGGCCCCTGGAGCGCCGCGGGAGCGCCTGCGGGAGCGGCGGGGACGAAAGACCCCCGAAGAGGTGACCAAAGGCGACCCTGCGCGCCCTCAACTGGTGGCAGCCTAGGGAGAGTCGATGGCGCGGGCAGGAGCGTGCACCGGCGCCGGCGCCCATTAGCGCAAGGGCGTCACCTGCAACAAGCGGCAAGGCGTGTGACGGGAGTCACCGAACTTGTTTTGGAAACACCGTTTCTTACCCCCTCCCTACAACGGCTCAATTTAATATGTGCAATTGCACCACCCTCGACAGGTGGCCACAGAGGCACACATGAACCCCCACCGGGGACCGGCCCGCGCGCACAAAAAAGATCGCGCTGGACCCGGCGGAGTCCAGCGCGATCGAACGACGCTTGCATGAGGCAGTTGAGATGACGCCTCGGCGGTCTTCATAAGAAGGAGTCCTGTTGGGGCAGGACCCGCGTCGAGTGGAGCTATGGGTGGGCATGTGCCGGGTTGGGGGACCCGGAACGCCCGTATTGCTGCGTTATGCGGTGCCTCAGGCCTCGCTGCGCTGCTGCGGGATACCCGCAAGCAGGGCGCGGACCTCGGCCTCGCGGTAGCGGCGGTGTCCGCCGAGCGTACGGATCGACGTGAGCTTGCCAGCCTTCGCCCAGGGCGTGACCGTCTTGGGGTCGACGCGGAACATCGTGGCGACCTCAGCCGGGGTCAGCAGCGGCTCGGCATCAGGGGTGCGAGCGGTCATGAGCGGCCTCCTCGGAGAACCGAACCTTCTCGGTTCATTCCTCTAAATTCTGCACCTTGACCCGCGTTGCCCGAAATGGCGGACGCGAGTCGAGTCGGTTATAGGACGAACGGCTTGTCCTCGGCACTACAACTACACCATCCGTCCAGCCACGTCGGCCAAACCGATGGAATTGCCCTCCCAGGTGTTCATCAGCGACGGATGCCGATGGACCGTGCCATAGCGGACAGTCACGCCACAGTGACGATCAGTCACAGAGCGATCAGGAGCCATCAGACCCCCCAGCGGCAGTGCAATGCTGAGTAATCCGTCCATGGTTGGACTTAGTTGGACGGAAGGAGCCCTCCCCGGGCTCCTTGTCCTATTTTGGCACGAGGGGGGGTGATGGGCGCAAGGTCCCCGTAAGTGCTGTCCGTCACGCTTGAGGCAAAAGCCCGGATCAGGACCTAGGTCCTGAAGACCGGTGTGAGCGGCCTCACTTGGGGGTTCAGTTCGCGAACTGCCGGTCCCGCGCCACCCGCCAGCGTTCCACAAGCCTCGCGTACGCCTCTCCCGCACCGTCCTCGTCACCGACGCGCAGCGCCGCGATGCCCTCGGCGACATCCGCCGCCGAGTGGTCCTCCTCGAGGAAGTCCTGCGGCAGGGAGTGCACGAGCCCGCCGTAGTCGAGCTCGACGTACGAACGGGGGTGGAATTCCTCGAGCCAGCGCCCCACATCTACCAGGCCGTCGATCAGGGGGCCTTCCTCGATCGAGTCCTTCAGCGCCTTCAGACCCCGCGCGATCCGGCGCCTCGCCTGCACCATCGGCGTGCGATAGCGGAGCCGCGGGACGCCGACACCCTCCGACCCGCTCTCGTCGCTCTTCTGCTCGTACTCGCGCTCGTCGTCCGACACGAGCACGAACCAGTTGATCGGCACCTGCCACGTGGACGTACGGATCCAGGGCCGGGCGTCGGGGTTGCGCTCCAGCCAGCGGTCGTAGTCGGCGGCCGACTGCCGGCGCACCACCGGGGGGATCGCCGCGTCCAGGACCGGCGCCGGCAGCTCGCCCGGCAACTCGTCCAGGGCCTGCCAGCCGCGCAGCCGCGTGCGCCACGGGCAGACGCACACCACCCCGTCGAGCACGATCACGAACGCGTCGTCGCTCTCGTGCACCGGCACGGGAACCGGCGGCGTGGGCAGCAGATCGGCCAGGGAACGGCGCAGTTCGTCCTGGTAGGAGGGGAGAGTCTCGCGTTTCGCGTAGCGCTCCCAATGGCCGCGTTCGGGCTGCGGGAAGGCTGCGAGGGGCTCGTACACGCGCAGATACGCCGCGTACGGAACGGTCACCGAGGACACCTTGGGCACGGCTGCTCCCTCCCCCGCCCACCGGCTGGAAAACACTGCAAATCGTCCCACGTGGCGACGCGGCGGGATTCGGCCCTACTTCCGGCGCCCACGGGCGCGCGAGGGTGATCCTGAGCACTGCGCCCGTGGCGGGCCCGCGCACGCTCTAATCTCTTGCCCACAAGCACCGACGGAAGGCCCGCCACCCGCACGGGATTCCGCCCAACCGCCGCTATGTACTTGGGAGTCACCACAGTGACCGATGTGACCGGCGACGCTGTCACCACCTCTGGCACCTCCGTAGCCTCCGGCGTTCTGCACACGCTCTTCCATTCGGAACAGGGCGGCCACGAGCAGGTCGTCCTCTGCCAGGACCGCGCCAGCGGCCTCAAGGCCGTCATCGCCCTCCACAACACCGCCCTGGGCCCGGCCCTCGGCGGCACGCGCTTCTATCCGTACGCCTCCGAGGAGGAAGCGGTCGCCGACGCGCTGAACCTCGCGCGCGGCATGTCCTACAAGAACGCCATGGCCGGGCTCGACCACGGTGGCGGCAAGGCCGTGATCATCGGCGACCCGCACACGGTGAAGAGCGAGCAGCTGCTGCTCGCCTACGGCCGGTTCGTGGCCTCGCTCGGTGGCCGGTACGTGACCGCGTGCGACGTCGGCACGTATGTCGCCGACATGGACGTCGTGGCGCGCGAGTGCCGCTGGACCACCGGGCGCTCCCCCGAGAACGGGGGCGCGGGCGACTCCTCCGTACTCACCGCCTTCGGCGTCTTCCAGGGCATGCGGGCCAGCGCCCAGCACCTGTGGGGCGATCCCACGCTGCGCGGCCGCAAGGTCGGCATCGCCGGTGTGGGCAAGGTGGGACACCACCTCGTCGAGCACCTCCTGGAGGACGGTGCCGAGGTCGTGGTGACCGACGTCCGCGAGGAGTCCGTGCGGCAGATCACCGACCGGCACCCCGAGGTCACGGTCGCCGCCGACACCGAGGCCCTGATCCGCGTGGAGGGGCTCGACATCTACGCGCCCTGCGCCCTGGGCGGCGCGCTGAACGACGACTCCGTGCCGGTGCTGACCGCGAAGGTGGTGTGCGGCGCGGCGAACAACCAGCTCGCGCACCCGGGCGTCGAGAAGGACCTCGCGGACCGCGGGATCCTCTACGCGCCGGACTACGTGGTGAACGCGGGCGGCGTCATCCAGGTCGCCGAAGAGCTGCACGGCTTTGACTTCGACCGGTGCAGGGCGAAGGCCGCGAAGATCTTCGACACGACGCTTTCCATCTTTGCCCGTGCGAAGACGGATGGGATTCCGCCGGCCGCGGCGGCCGACCGGATCGCCGAGCAGCGGATGGCCGAGGCCCGCGGGCGGGGCTGATGGGGCCCGGCGCGTAACGAGCATCACGCCCCTCGGCGGGTCGCTCGTCAGGAAGAGGTTAAAATCGCAGCTGACCAGCGAGGAAGGGGCTCCTGGCTGGTCCTGCGCGCAGGCGCGTCCTGCGGGCGACGTACCGTATGGGCGTGGGCTCAGGTACCGTGGAAGCCCTACGGACCGGTCTCCCTACGGGGAGTCCGTTCTAGATCATGTACGCGTGTCAAGACTCTGGGGCCATGAAGCCCCATCACCGAGGGGGTCGAGCCATGGGGCGCGGCCGGGCCAAGGCCAAGCAGACGAAGGTCGCCCGCCAGCTGAAGTACAACAGCGGCGGGACTGACCTGTCGCGTCTGGCCAACGAGCTAGGCGCATCCACGTCGGATCCAGTATCGAATCAGCCGCCGAACGGCGAGCCTTTCGAGGATGACGACGAGGAAGACGACCCGTACGCCCGCTACGCGGATACGTACGACGAGGACGAGGACGGGGACGGCGAGTCCGGTCCTTCGTCACAGCGCCGCGGCGCTTGACCTCGTAACACGTCAGCGGCGTCGCAGTCGCTGCACTTCACCCGGTCCGGGGTGGTCACCACGCCGGACCGGGTTTTGTGCTGTCCGTACAGCTGTCCGTGCACGGGGGCGAGGGCGCCCCCACGGGGACTACTTGGCGTAGTCCCCGGTGAGCTCGGCGCCCGTGCTGTGCTCGCCGCGCTCGACGATCTCGCCGGCCACCCAGGAGTCCACGCCGCGGTCGGCCAGGGTCGCCAGGGCGACCTCCACCGACTCCTGCGGGACGATCGCCATCATGCCGACGCCCATGTTCAGCGTCTTCTCCAGCTCCAGGCGCTCGACCTGACCCTTCTTTCCGACCAGGTCGAAGATCGGGTCCGGGGTCCACGTGGAGCGGTCGACCGTGGCGTGCAGGCCGTCCGGGATCACGCGGGCCAGGTTCGCCGCGAGGCCGCCGCCCGTGATGTGGCTGAAGGCGTGGACCTCGGTGGTGCTGATGAGTGAGAGGCAGTCCAGGGAGTAGATCTTCGTCGGCTCCAGGAGCTCCTCACCGAGCGTGCGGCCGAGTTCCTCGACGTGCTCGCCCAGGTCCATCCCCGCGCGCTCCAGGAGCACGTGGCGGACCAGTGAGTACCCGTTCGAGTGAAGACCGGAGGACGCCATGGCGATCACCGCGTCACCCGTGCGGATGCGATCCGGGCCCAGCAGGTTGTCGTGCTCCACGACGCCCGTGCCGGCGCCCGCGACGTCGAAGTCGTCCGGGCCGAGCAGACCGGGGTGCTCCGCGGTCTCGCCGCCGATGAGGGAGCAGCCCGCGAGGACGCAGCCCTCGGCGATGCCCTTCACGATGCCGGCGACCCGCTCGGGGTGGACCTTGCCGACACAGATGTAGTCGGTCATGAAGAGCGGCTCGGCGCCGCACACCACGATGTCGTCCATGACCATCGCGACGAGGTCATGGCCGATCGTGTCGTAGACGCCCAGCTGGCGGGCGATGTCGACCTTCGTGCCGACGCCGTCGGTGGCCGAGGCGAGCAGCGGGCGCTCGTACTTCTTCAGGGCGGAGGCGTCGAAGAGACCGGCGAAGCCGCCGAGGCCGCCGAGGACCTCGGGGCGCTGCGTCTTCTTCACCCACTCCTTCATCAGCTCTACGGCGCGGTCGCCGGCTTCAATGTCGACACCTGCTGTTTTGTACGAAGCAGTCGCGTAGGAGGCACCGGAGGACTGGGTCTCAGACATTGCCTGGGATCTTTCGGGTTGGGTGAATCGGGGTCTACGGGCGACGGATCGCGTCGGACGCAGCCGTGGACGCAGGACCTGCGGCCAGTTCCGTCTCCAGGAGCTGCTTGCCGAGGAGCTCCGGGTCGGGAAGGTCCATCGGGTACTCACCGTCGAAGCAGGCACGGCAGAGGTTCGGCTTGGCGATGGTGGTCGCCTCGATCATGCCGTCGATGGAGATGTACGAGAGCGAGTCGACCCCGAGCGAGGTGCCGATCTCCTCGACCGTCATGCCGTTGGCGATCAGCTCCGCGCGGGTCGCGAAGTCGATGCCGAAGAAGCAGGGCCACTTGATGGGCGGCGAGGAGATCCGCACGTGGATCTCCGCCGCGCCGGCCTCGCGGAGCATGCGGACCAGGGCGCGCTGGGTGTTGCCGCGCACGATCGAGTCGTCGACGACGACCAGACGCTTGCCCTTGATGACTTCCTTGAGCGGGTTCAGCTTCAGACGGATGCCGAGCTGGCGGATCGTCTGGGAGGGCTGGATGAACGTGCGGCCGACGTAGGCGTTCTTCACCAGGCCGTTGCCGAACGGGATGCCGGAGGCCTCCGCGTAGCCGACCGCGGCCGGAGTCCCGGATTCCGGGGTGGCTATGACGAGGTCGGCGTCGGCCGGGGCTTCCTTGGCGAGCCGGCGGCCCATCTCCACACGGGAGAGGTACACGTTCCGGCCGGCGATGTCCGTGTCGGGACGGGCCAGGTACACGTACTCGAAGACGCAGCCCTTCGGCTTTGCTTCGGCGAAGCGGGACGTTCGCAGGCCATTCTCGTCGATGGCGACGAACTCGCCCGGCTCGATCTCGCGGACGTACGCGGCGCCACAGATGTCGAGCGCCGCGGACTCCGAGGCGACGACCCAGCCGCGCTCCAGGCGGCCGAGGACCAGCGGGCGGATGCCCTGCGGGTCACGTCCTGCGTACAGCGTGTTCTCGTCCATGAAGACGAGCGAGAAGGCGCCCTGGACCTGGGGCAGCACCTTGGCGGCCGCCTCTTCCACGGTCAGCGGCTTGCCGTCCTCGTCGACCTGCCCCGCGAGCAGGGCCGTCACCAGGTCGGTGTCGTTGGTGGCCGCGACCTGGGTCGCGCGTCCACTCTCCTTGGGGAGCTCGGCGACCAGCTCGGCGAGGTGCGCCGTGTTGACCAGGTTGCCGTTGTGCCCCAGGGCGATCGAACCGTGCGCGGTGGCCCGGAACGTCGGCTGGGCGTTCTCCCATACGGAGGCCCCGGTGGTCGAGTAGCGGGCGTGACCGACCGCGATATGACCTTGCAGGGACCCTAGGGATGTTTCGTCGAAGACCTGGGAGACGAGTCCCATGTCCTTGAAGACGAGGATCTGGGAGCCGTTGCTGACCGCGATTCCCGCGGATTCCTGGCCCCGATGTTGGAGGGCGTAGAGCCCGAAGTAAGTGAGCTTGGCGACCTCTTCACCCGGAGCCCAGACACCGAAGACGCCGCAAGCGTCCTGGGGGCCTTTCTCGCCGGGGAGCAGATCATGATTGAGTCGACCGTCACCACGTGGCACGCAACCGAGTGTAGACGTGATCCCCCAGTGGTCCGAATTGGGGACCGGGGCTACGCGGGTTGACCGGGGCGGATGTGACCGAACTCATCGGCCGGGGGAGCTGTCGGCGGCTGTGAGCCCGATTCCGGTGCCGTCCGGCTTCTTCAGCGTGAGGGCGTCGCCCTGGATGTCGTAGGTCGCCTTGTTCTTCAGGACGTCGAGCATCGCCTGTTCGACCTCGCCCGCCGCCCCGATACAGCCCATACGAGTGCTGGTCAGGGGCCCGAAGGTGATGTGCCCTTCCTTGACGGTGGCCTCGGCGCGGCCCTGGTTGCAGCCGAGTCGGGCGCTGACGTGGCCGTCCTTCTCGAAGACGAGGCGGGCCCTGCCCTGGGCGGCCTTCGGCAGGGACCGGGTGGCGTCGTCGGCGCTCAGGCTGGTGACGTTCCACTTGGTGCCGGCCAGCTCGGCGTCACGCTGTTTGGCGAGGGTGACGGTGTCGCCGTTCGCTCGTGTGAGAGTCAGCCGGTCGTTCTTCTCCCCGGCGGCCCTGAGCGTGTTCTTGTCGGCGAGGGCGCGGGCCAGGGTGTCCTCGAAGGAGCGGACGTCCTTGCCCTCGCAGAGCATCATGGTCCGCTTCGCCTTGCCGAGGTCGACGCTGTCCCCGGTGACCGCTGCCTCGGCGTCGAAGTGGTTGCAGCCGTAGTTGCCGCGCACCCGCTCGTCCGAGACGAACTCGAGGTAGGCGCTGCCCGGGGCCTTCGTCGTCCGCCCGTCCACCGTCACGCTCTGCACGCTCCAGTGGACGCCGGTTATCGGGGCTCCCCCGGCCTTCTCGGCGCCCGGGGCCTTCTCGTTTCCGCAGGCGGTCACGGTGGCCAGCGCGGCGAGCGGCAGGGCTGCGGTGCTGATCAGGGCACGTGTACGGGATGTACGTAGCGTGAGCATGGCAATGGGACGTGGCGCGCCGCGTTCCGGTTCCGGCCCGCCGTGCGTCCCGTGCGCATCACGCCATGATCGGCAGCAGGCCCGCCAGGTCGGCCCGCTCCCCGCTCGCGCTCACCAGCGCGTCCTCGACCGCCGCAGGCCAGGTCGTACGCCCCGTGGCAAGCCGGATCCAGGTGAGCGGGTCGGTCTCCACGACGTTCGGCGGGGTGCCGCGGGTGTGCCGGGGGCCCTCGACGCACTGCACGACGGCGAACGGCGGGATCCGGACCTCGGTGGAGGCGCCGGGGGCCTTGGTGGCGAGGGCGTCGGCGAGGATCCGGGTGCAGGCGGCCAGGGCCTGGCGGTCGTACGGGATGTCGAGGCCCGGCACGGCGTCGTTCAGGTCGTCGGTGTGCACGATCAGCTCGACGGTGCGGGTGGGCAGGTAGTCCGCGAGCGTCATGTTGCCGGTGCGATTGGCGACGAGTGCGTCGCCGGAGTGGTCCGCGAGGGCTCGTTCGAGGCTCTGCCCGGCCTCGGCGTAGAGCGTGGCGAGGTCGTTGTCCGCCGCGAGCCCCGTCACGTACTCGGCGATGTCCCGCGCGTACGGGGCCGAGGTCACCGGCCAGTCCTGCGGCGTGAGTTCGGGCTTGGCCGGGCCGGCCGCGGCGAGCCCACGGGCGACCGCGCTCGTCGCCATCGTGATGTGCGCGGCGAGCTCCCGCACGGTCCAGTCCCCGAGCCGCGTCGGCCCGGCGAGCTGCTCGGACGTGAGCGTCCCGACCGCCTTGCGCACGTTGCCGAACTGGGCCAGAACGGCGGCGCGGGTCTTGTCGGGGTGGTAGACGCGGGACTTCCTCTTGGCCGGTGGCATGGAGCGAGCCTACGACCACCTCAAGCCCCGCCGGCGATTGAGGCGCGGGGTCCGGGGCGGAGCCCCGTGGCGTGTGCCCCGCCTACCGATACAGGCGGGCGGGGCACAGGGTCACACGGGAACGCGTTACGCCAGCAGCGCCGGGATCGTGCCCTCGTGCGCCGTACGCAGCTCGTCCAGGGAGAGCGCGAACTCGCCCTGAATGTCGACGGAGTCACCGTCCACGACACCGATGCGGGTGACGGGCAGACCCCGCGCACCGCACATGTCGTTGAAGCGGAGCTCCTCGCTGCGCGGGATCGACACGATCGCGCGGCCCGCCGACTCCGAGAAGAGGAACGTGAACGCGTCCAGGCCCTCGGGGACGATCAGGCGTGCGCCCTTCCCCCCGAGCAGCGCCGACTCGACCACGGCCTGGACGAGGCCGCCGTCGGACAGGTCGTGCGCGGCGTCGATCATGCCGTCGCGGGAGGCCGAGATGAGGATCTCGCCGAGCAGCCGCTCGCGCTCCAGGTCGACCTTGGGCGGCAGACCGCCGAGGTGCTCGTGGACCACCTGCGACCAGGCCGAACCGCCGAACTCCTCGCTGGTGTCGCCGAGCAGGTAGAGGAGCTGGCCCTCTTCCTGGAAGGCGACCGGGGTGCGGCGGGCGACGTCGTCGATGACACCGAGCACGGCCACGACCGGCGTCGGGTGGATCGCCGCCTCGCCCGTCTGGTTGTAGAGCGAGACGTTGCCGCCGGTCACCGGGGTGCCGAGCTGCTGGCAGCCGTCCGCGAGACCACGGATGGCCTCGGCGAACTGCCACATGACGGCCGGGTCCTCGGGCGAACCGAAGTTCAGGCAGTCGGAGACGGCGAGCGGCTTGGCACCGGTCGTCGCGACGTTCCGGTACGCCTCCGCGAGGGCGAGCTGCGCGCCCGTGTACGGGTCGAGCTTCGCGAAGCGGCCGTTGCCGTCGGTCGCGATGGCGACGCCGAGCCCGGTCTCCTCGTCGATGCGGATCATGCCCGAGTCCTCGGGCTGCGCGAGGACGGTGTTGCCCTGCACGAAGTGGTCGTACTGCTGGGTGACCCACTTCTTCGACGCCTGGTTCGGCGAGGAGACGAGCGCGAGGACCTGGTCCTTCAGCTCGGCACTCGACGAAGGACGCGGCAGCTTGCCCGCGTCGTCGGCCTGCAGCGCGTCCTGCCAGTCGGGGCGGGCGAGCGGGCGCTCGTAGACCGGGCCGTCGTGGGCGACCGTGCGCGGGTCGACGTCGACGATCTTCTCGCCGTGCCAGAAGATCTCCAGGCGGTCGCCGTCGGTCACCTCACCGATGACGGTGGCGATGACGTCCCACTTCTCGCAGATCTCCAGGAAGCGGTCGACCTTCTCGGGCTCGACCACGGCACACATGCGTTCCTGCGACTCGCTCATGAGGATCTCCTCAGGAGAGAGCGTGGAGTCGCGCAGCGGTACGTCGTCCAGCTCGACGCGCATACCGCCCGAGCCGTTGGACGCCAGCTCGCTGGTGGCGCAGGAGATACCGGCCGCGCCGAGGTCCTGGATGCCGACGACGAGCTTCTCGGCGAAGGCCTCCAGGGTGCACTCGATGAGGAGCTTCTCCTGGAAGGGGTCGCCGACCTGCACGGCGGGACGCTTCGACGGCTTGGCGTCGTCGAAGGTCTCCGAGGCCAGGATCGAGGCGCCACCGATGCCGTCGCCGCCCGTGCGGGCGCCGTACATGATGACCTTGTTGCCGGAGCCCGACGCCTTCGCGAGGTGGATGTCCTCGTGCCGCATGACGCCGATGGCACCGGCGTTGACCAGCGGGTTGCCCTGGTAGCAGGCGTCGAAGACGAGCTCGCCACCGATGTTCGGCAGGCCCAGGCAGTTGCCGTAGCCGCCGATGCCGGCGACGACACCGGGCAGCACGCGCTTGGTGTCGGGGTGGTCGGCCGCGCCCATGCGCAGCGGGTCCACGACCGCGACCGGGCGCGCGCCCATCGCGATGATGTCGCGGACGATGCCGCCGACACCGGTGGCCGCGCCCTGGTAGGGCTCGACGTACGACGGGTGGTTGTGCGACTCGACCTTGAAGGTGACGGCGTAGCCGTTGCCCACGTCGACGACGCCGGCGTTCTCGCCGATGCCGACGAGCAGCGCGTCGGTCTGCGGTGCCTTCTCGCCGAACTGGCGCAGGTGGACCTTGGAGGACTTGTACGAGCAGTGCTCGGACCACATGACCGAGTACATGGCGAGCTCGGCGCCGGTGGGACGGCGGCCGAGGATCTCCACGACCCGCTCGTACTCGTCCTTCTTCAGGCCGAGTTCGGCCCAGGGCAGCTCGACGTCGGGAGTCTTCGCGGCGTTCTCTGTGGTGTCGAGGCTCATGAGGCGGCGACCAGCTTCTTGAGGATCGAGGTGAAGAACGGGAGGCCGTCGGTGCGGCCGCTCCCGATGAGGGGCTCGACGGCGTGCTCCGGGTGGGGCATCAGACCGACGACGTTGCCCGCCTCGTTCGTGATGCCGGCGATGTCACGGAGCGAACCGTTCGGGTTGACGTCCACGTACCGGAACGCGACGCGCCCTTCCGCCTCCAACATGTCGAGCGTGCGCTCGTCGGCCACGTAGCGGCCGTCCATGTTCTTCAGCGGGATGTGGATCTCCTGCCCGGCGTCGTAGTCGGCGGTCCAGGCGGTGTCCGCGTTCTCCACCCGCAGCTTCTGATCGCGGCAGATGAAGTGCAGGTGGTCGTTGCCGAGCATGGCGCCGGGGAGCAGGTGGGCCTCGGTGAGGACCTGGAATCCGTTACAGATCCCGAGGACGGGAAGGCCCGCCTTCGCCTGGTCGATCAGCGTCTCCATGACGGGCGAGAAACGCGAAATGGCGCCCGCGCGCAGGTAATCGCCGTAGGAGAAACCACCGGGCAGGACGACCGCGTCGACCTGCTTCAGGTCCTTGTCCTTGTGCCAGAGCGCGACCGGCTCCGCACCGGCAAGCCGGATCGCACGCTGGGTGTCGCGATCATCGAGGGAACCGGGAAAGGTGACGACGCCAATACGAGCGGTCACTTTTCGGCCCCCACCGCGGGCTCTTCCACCTTGACGGTGAAGTTTTCGATCACGGTGTTGGCGAGGAAGGTTTCCGCCAGCTCATGGATACGGGCAAGAGCGGCGTCATCCACCGGCCCGTCCACTTCGAGCTCGAAACGCTTTCCCTGACGTACGTCGGAGATGCCGTCGAAACCGAGGCGCGGCAGCGCACGCTGCACCGCCTGGCCCTGGGGGTCGAGGATCTCCGGCTTGAGCATGACGTCGACTACGACGCGTGCCACTGGCACTCCCGGTGTGTGGTTGAGCTGGTCCGTTCAGCGTACCTGCCCAAATTTTCTACTCGCGTAGACAGTAGGAAGCTACGAGATGCGGATCACGTTATGGCAACGACATGAGATCCCCACGGAAAATTAAGGGAAAGACTCCGGATAACCACCCCGCGAGACACACCGAGACTTTTAACTGGTCTTCCCACTGCATTGCCGGACAGGGTAAAAAGGAAATGGCAGATACAGGCACTCGGCCTGAACTCGGGGCACCGCATTGCCCGGGCATTGCCTGACAACAGCTGGACAGTCTGCATCACCGCACGTCAAAGCGGGGTGCTGGACGAAGGGACCGATATTCGTGGCGCAGCGTGTCGTGGTCACCCTCTCTGACGACATCGACGGCGGGGAAGCGGCGGAAACCATTCGCTTCGGTCTCGACGGCTCGTCGTACGAGATCGACCTCAATCGAGCCAATGCCCATCAGCTGCGCGAGGCGCTGGCCCCCTACCTGGAGGCGGGCCGCAAGCGTTCCGGGAAGACCGGCAAGGCGTACAAGCGCACCGATCTGAGCCCCGACCCGGCGGCCGTCCGCGCCTGGGCCCGCTCGAACCACTTCGACGTGCCGCCGCGCGGCCGCATCCCGAAGCGGGTCTACGAGGCCTTCGCCGAGGCCAACTGAGCCGGCGGGCCCGCGCGTCCTTCGCGGTCAGAAGCCCCTCGCGGCAACCGACTTGCGCTGCACCCCCGAGGGTCGGCTAAAGTCTGGAGCACGCCGAGGGGCGAGGCCGCAGGGCCGGACCTCACGGAGTACATGCGGGTGTAGTTCAGTAGCAGAACATCCCCCTTCCAGGGGGAAGGCGCAGTGTGCAATTCCTGTCACCCGCTCTGCATCGCGTACCGAGCACTTCGGTGAGTACGGTAGGCTGATGCAAGCAGTGCGAACGTAGCTCAGTTGGTAGAGCGCAACCTTGCCAAGGTTGAGGTCGCGAGTTCGAACCTCGTCGTTCGCTCAGAGAACGAAAGCCCCGGTCCTCGGACCGGGGCTTTTGTCGTTCCCGCCGCCCTTCTGACATTTGTCATGCGAGCCGATGACAGCGCGCACTGCCGACGCCCCGCGTCGGGCGGAAGGCTTGAGGCATGACCACAAACGAGCGCGTGATCGATGTCACTGATCTGCGCCGCGTGTACGGGGACGGCACGAAAAGTGCTTACGAAGCGGTGAGCGGAGTCAGCTTCTCCGTGGGCCGCGGCGAACTCTTCGCACTCCTCGGCACGAACGGCGCGGGAAAGACCTCCACCGTCGAACTCATCGAAGGACTCGCTGCCCCGGCCGGTGGCCGGGTGCGGGTGCTCGGGCACGACCCGTACAGCGAGCGGGACCGGGTGCGGCCGCGGATCGGGGTGATGCTCCAGGAGGGCGGCTTCCCCTCCGAGCTGACCGTCGACGAAACCGTCCGCATGTGGGCCGGGTGCACGAGCGGGGCCCGGCCCGCCGCCGAGGCCCTGGAGCTGGTGGGGCTCGGCCGCCGCCGCGAGGTGCGCGTCAAGCAGTTGTCCGGTGGCGAGAAGCGGCGGCTCGACCTCGCGCTCGCCACCCTCGGCCGGCCCGAGGTGCTCTTCCTCGACGAACCGACCACCGGGCTCGACGCCGAAGGGCGCCAGGAGACCTGGGAGTTGGTGCGACGGCTGCGCGCCGACGGCACCACCGTCCTGCTGACCACGCACTACCTCGAAGAGGCCGAATCGCTCGCCGACCGGCTCGCGATCATGCACGAGGGGCGGATCGCCGCCACGGGCCGCGTCGACGAGGTCGTCGCCTCGCAGCCCTCGCGCATCACCTTCGACCTCCCCGACGGCTACTTCGTGGGCGACCTGCCGCCGCTGGACTCCCTCGGGGTGACCGGCCACGAGGTCGAGGGCCGGCAGCTCCTGCTGCGCACGGACGAGCTCCAGCGGGCCGCGACCGGACTGCTCCTGTGGGCGCGGGACGCGGGCGTCGAACTGCGGCGCCTCGACGTACGGGGCGCGTCCCTGGAGGAGGCGTTCCTGCGGATCGCACGGGAGGCCAAGGGCTCCGCCGACCGGCCGGAGAGCCGACAGAAGGAGATGGCGCGATGAGCACGGCGACGATGACCACGACCCCCGCCGGACGGCTGTGGGCGCTCGCGCGGGCCGAGTTGACACTGCTGGGGCGGAGCAAGGGCGTGCTGTTCACGGCGCTGTTCGTGCCGCTCGTGCTGCCGTTCAGCATCAGCAGCTCGATGAAGAACGCGAATCTGGAGAAGTCCGGGGTGAGCCTCGGCGCCACCGTGCTGACGTCCGCGATCTGCTTCTCGCTCCTGTTCGCCGTGTACAGCGCGCTGGTCAGCGTGTTCGCCGCACGGCGCGAGGAGCTCGTCCTGAAGCGGCTGCGCACCGGCGAGCTGCGGGACGCCGAGATCCTCGCCGGGGCCGCGCTGCCCTCCGTCGCCATCGGCCTGGCGCAGACCGTCGTCCTGGCCGTCGCCGTCACGACCGTGATGGATGTCGGCGCCCCCGAAGCCCCTCAACTCGCCGTACTCGGCGTGCTGTTGGCCCTGCCGCTGTGCGTGGCGCTCGCCGCGCTCACCACCGTGTTCAGCCGCAGCGTGGAGAGCGCGCAGGTCGCCGCGATGCCGCTGCTGCTCGTCACGATGCTCGGCTCGGGCGGCATCGTCCCGCTTGAGGTCATGCCGGACGTGCTGGCGAAGGTGTGCGAACTGCTGCCGCTGACGTCGGCGCTCACCCTCGTACGAGGCGGCTGGAGCGGTGACCTCTCGGGCGCGGACACGATCCGGGCGCTGCTTGTCGCGGTGGCCTGGCTGGTCCTCGCGGTGTTTGCTGTACGACGGTGGTTCCGGTGGGAACCGCGGCGCTGAGAGGGGACGACGTGCGGGTTCGAGGGAGCTGGCGGGAGCGCAGCAAGGTCGAGCGGGTGGAGCTGCAGAGTCGGATCACCCTGCGCTTCGTCCACTGGTTCCTGTTCCTCGGCTGGTCGGCGAGCCCGCTGCTCTTCGCCTTCCGGCACGACCCCGTCGCCTACGCGCTGGCGCTCGCCCTCCTCGTGGTGGGCGTGCTCCAGTGCGTGGTGGCGCACCGGCACGTCGATGCCGCCCTCGACCAGTACCTGGGGCGCGGCACCGTGCCGCGCCGCCAACGGATCGCGGCCGCCGTGCTCGTCGCGGTCGGCCTGGCCCTCGTCACCGCGCTGTTCGCGGTGGACGCCCTGCACGGGGCGAAGGGCGACTCGATGGTGCTGCTGCTGCCGCTGCTGTTCGTGCCGGTGCCGTTCGGGTTCGCGTACGTGCTGACGACGCCGGCGAGAACGGCGCTGCGGCGGTGGGTCGCGGGCAGTGCGGTGATGGGCGGGGTGTTCGCGCTCGCCGGGGCGACGACGGGCCAGGCCATCGGCGGCGCCGCACTGCTGGCGGTGGCCGGCCCCTTCAGCATGATGACCGCGCGGTGCAGCGGCTGGAACCTCTCCGTCATGTGGGAGTCCGAGCGGGCCCGCGAGATCGAGGCCCGGCTCGCCGTCGCCGAGGAGCGGCTGCGGTTCGGGCGCGATCTGCACGATGTGATGGGGCGCAATCTGTCCGTCGTCGCGCTGAAGAGCGAACTCGCGGTGCAGTTGGCGCGGCGCGGGCGGACCGAGGACGCCGTGGCGCAGATGACCGAGGTGCAGCGCATCGCGCAGGAGTCGCAGAAGGAGGTCCGCGAGGTCGTACGCGGCTATCGCGAGGTCGACCTCGGCGTCGAACTGGCCGGTGCGCAGGGCGTGTTGAGTGCCGCCGGGATCGCGTGCACCGTCACCGGGTCCGCGGCGGGCCTGCCGGGCGAGGTGCAGTCGGCGCTCGGCTGGGTGGTGCGGGAGGCCACGACGAACGTGCTGCGGCACGGCGACGCGAAGTCCTGCCGGGTGGAGCTGGTGACCAGGGTGGAGGAGGTCGTGTTGACGGTGGAGAACGATGGGGCGGGGGCCGGTGCGGCTACGGGGTCCGGGAGCGGGCAGGGGTCCGGACTCGCGGGGCTGCGGGAGCGGTTGGCCGCGGTGAGCGGGGAGTTGGAGGCCGGGATGGTGCGGGAACGGGTGTTCCGAGTGGTGGCCTCCGTGCCGTTGACGCCTCGCGAGGAACGCGTGGCACCGGGGGCACAGCGGGAGCAGGAGCAGGAGAGCGCCCGATGAGCGTGCGTGTGCTGTTGGCCGATGACGAGCACCTCATCCGGGGTGCGCTCGCCGCGCTGCTCGCGCTTGAGGACGATCTCGTCGTCGTCGCCGAGGCGGCCACCGGGCCCGAGGCGCTCGCCATGGCGCGGGCGCACCGGCCGGACGTCGCCGTGCTCGATCTGCAGATGCCGGGCGCCGACGGTGTGAGCGTGGCCACATCGATCCGGGACGAACTGCCCGGCTGCCGCACCATGATCGTGACCAGTCACGGGCGTCCGGGGCACCTGAAGCGGGCCCTCGCCGCGGGCGTGCGCGGCTTCGTACCGAAGACGGTGAGCGCGCAGCGGCTCGCGGAGATCATCCGCACCGTGCACGCCGGAAACCGCTATGTGGACCCGGAGTTGGCGGCCGACGCGATCTCCGCGGGGGACACGCCGCTGACCGCGCGCGAGGCCGAGGTCCTGGAACTCGCGGCCGACGGTGCGCCCGTATCGGAGATCGCGGAGCGGGCCGCGCTGTCCCAGGGGACGGTCCGGAACTATCTCTCGTCGGCCGTATCGAAGCTCGGCGTGGAGAACCGGCACGCGGCGGTGCGTCTCGCGCGCGAACGAGGTTGGGTATAGTTGGCGTCGCGCCACGGCGCAGCAGCCCCGCGCAAGCGGAGCTTGCGAACGTAGCTCAGTTGGTAGAGCGCAACCTTGCCAAGGTTGAGGTCGCGAGTTCGAACCTCGTCGTTCGCTCCATTGAGAAAGGCCCCCGGTCCTCGGACCGGGGGCCTTTCTCTTTGTCATGTGGCTGTGCGGTGATGCGGTTACGCGTCCCAGCTCAGGCCGGTCAGCAGCTCGTACGCCTCGATGTACTTGGCGCGGGTCGCCGTGACGACCTCGTCCGGGAGCGCCGGCGGCGGCTGCTCGCTCTTGCGGTCCCAGCCGGAGGCCGGAGAGGTCAGCCAGTCCCGCACGAACTGCTTGTCGTAACTCGGCTGGGCGCGGCCCGGCTGCCACTGGTCGGCGGGCCAGAAGCGGGAGGAGTCCGGGGTCAGCACCTCGTCGGCGAGGATCAGCGAGCCGTCCTTGTCGAAGCCGAACTCGAACTTCGTGTCCGCCAGGATGATGCCGCGCTCGCGCGCGATGTCCCGGGCCCGGCTGTAGACGGCGAGGGTGGACTGGCGCAGCTGCGCGGCGGTGTCGGCGCCGACCTGGCGGGCCACCTCCTCGTAGCTCACGTTCTCGTCGTGCTCGCCGACCTCGGCCTTCGTGGCGGGCGTGAAGATCGGGGCGGGCAGCTCGGAGCCGTCCTCCAGGCCCTCGGGGAGGGCGAGGCCGCAGACCGTACGCGACTCGTTGTACTCGACCAGGCCCGATCCGGTGAGGTAGCCGCGGGCCACGGCCTCGACCGGGACCATGTCGAGGCTCTTGCAGACGAGGGTGCGGCCCGCCCAGTCGGCGGGGGCGCCCTCGGGCAGCTCCTGCGAGATGACGTGGTTCGGGATCAGGTCCTGGAGCTGGTCGAACCACCACAGGGACAGCTGCGTGAGGACCTTGCCCTTGTCCGGGATCGGGCTGGGCAGCACCCAGTCGTAGGCCGAGATGCGGTCGGTGGCGACCATGACGAGGTCGCCCGCCTCGTTCCGGTACAGGTCCCGCACCTTGCCGGTGTGGAGATGCACCAGGCCCGGCACCTGAACAGGCTCGGGCTTTTCGACGAATCCGGACATGGTTCCTCCCCGTGGGTCTGTACGAGTACCTCTGATTCTCCCGTACATGGGGGCGGGTTTTGGCCACGGGCCTCGCCGGGGGCTGTGGGCTCGGTCTCGTCAGTCGCGTTTGCAGATGCGGTCGAGGAGATTCGCCGTCGCCCGCTGGATCCGCGGGTCGACGTGGCCGGGGCGGTCCAGGGCAGGGGACCAGGCGAACGTCCCGGACGCGAAGACCAGCGCTCCGGACGGCGACCGGTACAACGATGTCTCCTGGTGCCTGCGGGCCTTGTCGCTGTCGCGGTACGGGGAGTGCGCGAGCAGGATGCGGTCCTGGTGCTCGGGCAGGGAGGTGCGCGGGAAGTAGCGGTCGGCCTCGCCGGCGACCAGCCCTGCTATCTCGTCCCCCTCGTGCGCGCCCGTCGCCTCCCACAGCCAGTGCTCCGCGTTCCGCACGATGAGGGGGTGCGGGTCGGGGACCCGGCCCGCGTACTGGATGCCCATCAGCTGCTGCTCCGGCTTGTCGATCTCCCGCCACAGCGCCGGCTTTCCGGGGCCCCTGCGCTTGCGGCAGGTGAGCAGCCGGTCCGGTACGCCGGAGGGGGCCGGGCCCAACTCGACCTGCCAGTACATGGTGTTGGCGGAGAGGAAGACGAGCGACGTCCCGTTCTCCCGGGCCAGCTCGGTCGTGCGGCGCATGTTCGCCGACCAGTACTCGTCGTGCCCGGGGAAGACGAGGCCCCGGTAGCGGGTCGGGTCGATGCGGCCCGCGTGCAGATCACGGGCGTCGGCGTACGCGAGGTCGTACCCGTACCGCTCGGCCCAGCGGATGAAGTCGTAGGCGTGCCCCACGTGCAGGGGGAGGCCCGCGCCCGCGTACGGGCGGTCGAAGGAGACCGTGATCGCGGCCTCGCTCTCGCCGAGCAGCCGGCCGTCGTCGTCCCACGCGTGGTACAGGCTGGCGCCCGTCCGCCCGTCCTCCGGGTAGAGGTTGTACGCCTGCCAGGTGATGTCCGGGAGCAGGAGCAGCAGGTCGGCGGGTTCGGCGTCGCGGACCGTGAAGGGGACGTGCGACCGGTAGCCGTCGAGCGTCGTGAGGACGGCGACGTACGCGCCGACATTCCAGTACGACGGGATCTGCAGCCGCCACGACAGCCACCAGTGGTGGCAGGAGACCGTGCGGTCAGCGGTCAGCGGGGCCGGCTGGACGATGCCGGACAGGCGCGGGCTCGTGGTGATCTTGCGGGCGCCGTCGCCGCCGTAGTGGCCGATGCGGTAGACGTCCACGGTGAACTGCTGGGGCGGGTCCACCGTGATGTGGAAGTCGATCGCCTCGCCGGGGGCCGCAGCGCCGGTCGAGGTGAAGCCCTTGATCTGGCGGCGCACGTCGTCGGCGGTGCGGGGGCCGCTGGTGCGGGGGGCCGGGATGTCGGGAACGCCGGGCCGGGTCACAGGGTCGACGTACCAGGGAACGACATGTCCGGTGTCGTCGAAATAGTGCTCACTTCCGCGCAGCCAGGGGAGCGGTCCCTGTCCGAACGGGTCCGTCACCGCGTGCGCCAGCGCGCCTGATTCCCAGCGGGGCGTATGTGCGCGGGGCGGGGGCATGTCGTTGCTCGCCAGGTCCTTCGGGTGCCCCTCCCGGTCCGACCCCATGCCCGCTCCCCTCCCTCGCTCCCCCGAGCCTCACTCACGGCCTCACTCACGGCCTCATGTCAGCGACCGATCCCAGCACATCACATTACGCACGCACTCCGTCACCGTTCGTCGCGAATTGGCGAGAGTGGAACGGTTCCCTCCGGATTTCCGGGAGTTGGGGTAGTTGGGGAGGCAGGGGGCCGGGCGGGGCACCTCACACGAGGCGCACCGGCTTCTCCGCGCGGACGCCCCGGCGGGTCAGCCAGTCCTTGAGCGGCTCCACGTCACCGTCCTCCACCAGGCTCAGCACGCGGGGGGTCAGGTCGGCCGTCCGCTCTCCGTCGACCAGGAGCGACGGGCCGTCGAGCCAGTCCAGGCCCGGCGCCGCGCCCGCCGTGTCCACGGCGGCGCAGCAGACCATCGCGGTGACGTGGTCGGCCAGCAACTCCCGCCCGGTGCGCGGCGGTTGCAGCGGGAACAGGGGCAGCGCGCCCTCGTCCCACAGTGCCCCGTCCGGACCGCCCTGCCCCGCCGGGGGACCGGCCTCCGCGGACCGCGCACTCTCCTCACGGGCCACCTCGGCGGCGAGGGTGGCGGACAGCGGGTCGAGAGGAGGCTCGTCCGGGTCGACCACATCGAGCGCCTCGGCGCTGGGCGCGGCCACCTCAAGCCCCGCTCCGGGACCAGAGCCGGCGGGGTCGGGGTCCGGGGCGGAGTCCTGAGGCGTGTGCTCGGAGGCCGCCCGCTCCTCCGGCGCCACCGCGAGGTGGTCAAGAACGCGGGCCAACGTCGGCCCCTCCGCACCCCCGGAGGGAACCCTTACGCCCAAGGTGTCCAGCACCCGGTGCAGACGGGCCGCGTCCATGCGCCACTTGCGGTCCACGACCTCCTCCGGATACTCCTGCCAGTCCACCGGCGCCCAGTCCGGGCCCCGCTCGGCGGGTCCGCCGTGGAAGAGGCGGGCGGCGAGCAGGGACGCCGCCTCGTCGACGGTGCCGGGCTCCTCCAGCAGGTCGCACGCGGGGCGCTCGCCGAGCCGTGCCGCGAAGGTCCCGTTCTGCGCAGCGAGGCGATCGCGCCGGGACAGCTCGGTCAGCGCCGCGACCACGCCCGCGTCGAGCCGGGCGGGCCAGCGGCCCATCCGCCAGGCGGGCAGCGCGACCCGCGTGAGCAGCCGGTCCCAGCCCGCGTACGCGAGCCCGACCTGCTCCTGGGCGACGATCCGCAGGCCGTAGTCCACCGCCTGGGCGCGCTCGGCCGCGGCCGCGGCGACGCCGCGCTCCATCTCCGCGGCGTGCACCCGGCAACCGGTCAGCAACAGCCGGGCGACCCGGCCGATGCCGCCGAGCACGACGCGGGCCACCGGCCCGCGGCCGTCGGCGGAGGAGACCGCGACCGCCGCGTCGAGGCCACGGATGAAGCGCCGGGCCGCCGCTATGTCGGGGTGCGCCGAAGGGCCCGTACCGGCGACGACCGGGGCCAGGACCGCACGCAGCTCACCCACCCGCATCCACCACAGGAACGGGGATCCGATGACGAGGACGGGAGCGGCGGGAGCCTTGGGATCACCGGCCCCGTCCGCCGCGCTCCGCCCGGGGGCGGCGCTCTGGGCGCCGCGCGCGGGTGGGCCGTGGGCCGGATGCGTACGGTCCTCGAGCCAGCTGTCGCAGTCCGGGGTGAGCGCTATCGCCGAGGGCGCCGGAACGTCGAGCCGGTCGGCCAGATCGCGCACCAGCCGGTACAGATCGGGGGCGGTCTTCTCGGCGATCGGGATCGTCGGGCTGACGGCCGGGCGGGCGCGCGCCACGACAAGGGCGACGGCGGCGGCCGCGATCAGGACGACGAGGGCGATCGCGCTCACGACGACGCGCGCGACGTCCCAGCCCCCGCCCGTCAGATGGCCGGTGGTGCCACCCGCGAGCAGCACCACGGAAGCTGCTGCGGGAAGCAGCGCGATGGCCGTCGCCCTGCTGCGGATGCGCAGCACGGCGAGGGCTCGGGCGCGCGCACTCTGCGCACCCATCTCCACACCCATACCGGACACGACCGATGTCACCCCCTGCTGCCCTTGCCTGGTGCCCAGCCAGGGGCCGAGGCCCACGGCAGAGCTCTGGTGGCGTTGCTCACTCCCCCACAATGGCACCCGCCACTGACATCGCAATGCCGGTGGTCCGTCTGGTTCTGCGCGGCTCGCACGGGTGCCGTAACTCCGTGCGCCGCACCTTAGTTGGGGGTTCCGGCCTCGTCAGCCGGTTGGGCCAGCGGTCACTCGATGGAATGGCTTTGGGCAGAGGTGGGTGACATCGGGCGCCGGGCAGGCGAGGGTGTGGCCTGCCCGGAACCGGTCACTGTCAGTGGCCCGAAGCCGCCTTCGCGGCGATGTCCGTGCGGTGCTGCGAGCCGTCGAGGCCGATGCGGTCCACGGCGGCGTACGCGCGCTCGCGGGCCTGCGTCAGGTCGCCGCCGACCGCGGTGACGGACAGCACGCGGCCGCCCGCGCTGACGACCGCGCCGCTCCCACCGTCGCGCTTGGTGCCCGCGTGCAGCACGTACGCGTTCGGGGCGTCCTGCGCGGCCACCTCGTCGAGCCCGGTGATCGGGTCGCCGGTGCGCGGGGTGTCGGGGTAATTGTGCGAGGCGACGACGACGGTGACGGCCGCGTCCTCGCTCCAGCGCAGCGGCTCGAGGTCGGCGAGCGTGCCGTCGGCCGACGCCAGCAGGACACCGGCGAGCGGGGTCCTGAGGCGGGCCAGGACGACCTGGGTCTCCGGGTCGCCGAAGCGGGCGTTGAACTCGATGACGCGGACGCCGCGGCTGGTGATCGCGAGACCGGCGTAGAGCAGGCCCGAGAACGGGGTGCCGCGCCGCGCCATCTCGTCGACCGTCGGCTGGAGCACCGTGTCGAGGACTTCGCTGACCAGCTTCGGGTCGGCCCACGGGAGCGGCGAATAGGCGCCCATTCCGCCGGTGTTGGGGCCCTCGTCGTTGTCGAGCGCGCGCTTGAAGTCCTGGGCGGGCTGCAGCGGGACGACGGTGGTGCCGTCGGTGATCGCGAAGAGGGAGACCTCGGGGCCGTCGAGGAACTCCTCGATGACGACGCGCTCACAGGCCTTCGCGTGGGCGCGGGCCTCCTCGATGTCGTCGGTCACGACGACGCCCTTGCCTGCGGCGAGACCGTCGTCCTTCACGACGTACGGGGCGCCGAACGCGTCGAGCGCCTCGTCGATCTCGGCCGCGTTGGTGCACACGTACGAGCGGGCGGTGGGGACGCCGGCGCCGGCCATGACGTCCTTGGCGAACGCCTTGGAGCCCTCCAGCTGGGCGGCCTCGCCGGACGGGCCGAAGACGGGGATGCCGGCGGCGCGGACCGCGTCGGCGACCCCGGCGACCAGGGGCGCCTCGGGTCCGACGACGACAAGGCCGGCCTCCAGCTTCTGGGCGAGGGCGGTGACCGCCGCGCCGTCGAGGGCGTCGACCGCGTGCAGCTCGGCGACCTCGGCGATGCCTGCGTTGCCGGGAGCACAGTGCAGGGCGGTGACGTCGGGATCGAGGGACATTGAGCGGCACAGGGCGTGTTCGCGGGCGCCGCTGCCGATGACGAGGACCTTCACGCCGGTCAGCCTATCCGCACGACCGGGGTGGTCTTGTACGGGCCGCTCAAGGCGGGAGGGGCGGGGGTTTGTGGGTTCCTCCAGCTTCCTGCCCTGGGCAACGGCCCGCGCTACTCGTTCGTGAACTCCTCGACCACCGTCGCGCCCAGTTCGCGGACGATCAGGTCGTGGCCCGACAGCGCGTTCTCGTCCAGGTCCGGGTCGTCGTCCTCCGGGATGTCGTCCTCCACCGATACGGAGCGGCGGGGCGGTTCCTGAGGAGCGGGGGCCGGGGCGGGCTCCGCTCTGGACGGAGCGGGCTGGGCGGACGACTGGGACGAGGACTGGGCCTGGGGCGCGGGGGCAGGGGCGGGCGCCGGTGCCGGGGCGGGCGCGGGGGCGTAGCCACCTCCGCCGTAGCCACCGCCTCCGCCGTATCCGCCGCCGGGGCCGGGCGGCGGGGGTGCGCCGCCTCCGCCGGAGGTGTCGACGACGGCGTCGATCTTCCAGTTCGCCCCGAACTGCTCGGACAGGGCCGCCTTCAGTACGTCCTCGCTGCCGCTGCTCACGAAGTTGTCACGGGCGCCCGCGTTCACGAAGCCGAGCTGGAGTGTGGTGCCGTCGAAGCCCGTGACCTGCGCGTTCTGGCTGAGCAGGATCCAGGTGAAGCGGCGCTTGTTCTTCACCGCCTCCAGGATGTTCGGCCAGAGCATGCGGGGGTCCGGACCGCCGGCCGGGGCCGGGGCCGGTGCGGCGGGCGCGGGCGTGGGATTGGGGGCCGGTGCCGACTGCTGCGGGGCGGGGCCGGGCGCCGGGGCCGGGGCCTGCGGTGCG
>NZ_JAOZYC010000146.1:0-71760 GCF_035798155.1 Streptomyces endophyticus
GGCCGTGGCGGCATGGGCACAGTGTGGCGGGCCCTCGTCGCGGAGGCCGAGCGGGCGGGCACCCGGCCGCTGCTCGCACAGGCCTCGGTCGACCTGCTGCGCGGGCCCGCGACGGACGTGGCGGCCTGGGTCGACTTCGAGGTGCGCTCCGCCGAGTACTACAGCGTGCTCGGCGAGATCTCCGGCCTCACCCCCGACAAGGACGCCGCCGAGGGTTTCCTGCCCACCGACATCGCCGAACAGGTGCGCACACAGCAGCTCGACGAGTCGCGGCTGCGGGTGTCGCTGCGCGGCTACCAGGCGTTCGGGGCCCGCTTCGCGCTCGCGCGGCGCCGCGCGCTGCTCGGCGACGAGATGGGGCTCGGCAAGACGGTCCAGGCCATCGCCGCGCTGACCCACCTGGCCGCCGAGGGACAGAGCCACTTCATGGTCGTCTGCCCGGCGAGCGTCCTCGTGAACTGGACGCGGGAGATCGAGGCCCGTAGCGCGCTGCGCGTCCTGCCGGTGCACGGCTCCGACCGGGCCGAGGCCTTCGCGGACTGGAAGGGCCGGGGCGGCGTCGCCGTCACGACGTACGACGCGCTGCGCACCCTGCCGGCGCCCGGCGGCGGCGAGGTGGGGATGCTCGTCGTCGACGAGGCGCACGCGGTGAAGAACCCGGAGACGCTGCGCTCGCAGGCGGTGGCCGAGTGGGCGGAGCACTGCGAGCGGGTCCTGTTCATGACCGGCACCCCGATGGAGAACCGCGTCGCCGAGTTCCGCAACCTCGTGCGCGTACTGGATCCCGCGCTCGCGGACCGGCTCGACGAGGAGGACGGCCTCGCCGGGTCCGTCGCCTTCCGCACGGCGGTCGCCCCCGTCTATCTGCGGCGCAACCAGGACGACGTACTGGCCGAGCTGCCCAGCCTCCAGCACACCGACGAGTGGGAGGAGTTGAGCGCGGCGGACGAGGCCGCCTACCGGGAGGCCGTCGCGTCCGGCAACTTCATGGCCATGCGCAGGGCGGCCTACGCGCGCCCGGCGGAGTCCGCCAAACTGGAGCGGCTGCGCGAGCTCGTCCGGGACGCCGCGGAGGCCGGGCTGAAGGTCGTCGTGTTCTCCAACTTCCGCGACGTGCTCGGCGCGGTCCAGGGCGCCCTCGACACCGAACCGCGTGTCGGCGGGCCGGTGTTCGGCCCGCTCACCGGCAGCGTTCCGCCCGCGCGCAGGCAGCTGCTCGTCGATGAGTTCGCGGACACGGCCGGGCCCGCCGTCCTCGTGTCCCAGATCCAGGCCGGTGGCGTCGGGCTCAACATCCAGGCCGCCTCGGTGGTGATCCTGTGTGAGCCGCAGATCAAGCCGACCCTTGAGCACCAGGCGGTGGCGCGTGCGCACCGCATGGGCCAGGTCAGATCGGTGCGGGTGCACCGCCTCCTGGCCACCGGCGGCGTCGACGAGCGCCTGGTGAAGATACTCGCCAACAAGTCCCGGCTGTTCGACGCGTACGCCCGGCGCAGCTCGATGGCCGAGGCGACGCCGGACGCCGTCGACGTGTCCGACGCGGAGATCGCGCGCCGGATCGTCGAGGAGGAGCAGGCGCGCCTCGGCGTGACGGCCGAGGGCTGACCCGTCAGTCGGTCAGGGCCTTGCGGATCGCGTCGTAGGCCGGCTTGTGCTGGAGGTTCTCGTCCCAGGGCAGGGCCGCGCCCTCGCCGTCGAAGACCGCGGGGATCCACGAGTGCCGGTCGGAGTAGCCCCACAGCGTGATGCCGACGCAGCGCTTCACGGCAAGGCACGCGTCGGTCACCTGCCCGTACCAGTCGGCCTGTTGGGCCAGTTCGGTCGCGTCGGCGGGGAGGAGCATGCGGATGTCGAGCTCGGTGATCGCGACGTCGACGCCGAGGCCGGCGAAGCGCTTGATGTTCTGCCGCATCTGCTGGGGGAAGCCGTACTGCAGGGCGAGGTGGGCCTGCATGCCGAAGCCGTCGATGGGGACGCGGTCGGCCTTGAGCTGCTTGATCAGCGTGTAGTAGGCGTCGGACTTCGCGCCCGTCCCCTCGACGTTGTAGTCGTTGAGGTACAGCTTGACCTTGGGGTCGGCGGCACGGGCCCAGCGCAGGGCGTCGGCGACGTAACCGGGACCGAGGGTCTTGTAGAAGATGTTCTCCCGGTACGTGCCGTCCTCGTTCATGATCTCGTTGGCGACGTCCCAGGCGAAGACCTTGCCGCGGTAGTGCTTCACCTCGGTGGTGATGTGGTTCTTGAGGATCGAGCGGAGTTCGTCGGCGCTCCAGGTGCCGGAGGTCAGCCAGTCCGGCAGCTGGCTGTGCCACAGGAGTGTGTGGCCGCGGACCTTGAGGCCGTTCGCGCGGGCGTAGTCGACGATCTCGTCGCCCGCGGTGAAGTCGAAGACGCCGCGCTGCGGTTCGGTGGCGTACCACTTCATGCCGTTGCCGGGCGTGGTCTGGCCGAACTCGGTACCGAGGAGGTCGGCGTACGGGGTGTCGTCGAGCTCGGGGTTGTCGACGGCGGAGCCGAAGTAGCGGCCCTGGGCCCGGGCGAGGTCGTGGAGGGTCGCGGAGGCGCCGGGCTTCTTGCCGCTGTCGGCGGTCGCCGCGGGAGCGGCGGCGAGGCCGCCGAGAAGTAAGGCCGTCGCGGCGGCGAGGGCGACGGATCTGACGCGGGTCGTACGCATGGCGGATCTCCTCAACTGGTCGGTTTTCACGGATGGTTGAGTACGTCACTTGACGCGCAGCTCGCACCGCATCCGGCGGTCGTGGCCCACCTCGCGCACCGGCCCCGTCAGGGTGAGCGGCACCGTGTGGTGGACGTGTTCGCTGGAGGCGGCGACGCGGAGTTCGAGGGCGCCGGGTTCGACGACGCGGCGGCCGTCGGCGCCGGTGTACGCGGCGAGGTCGGCGGGGAACGTGGCGTGGACCTCGGCCGAGGCGCCGGGGTCGAGGGGGACGCGGGCGTAGCCGACGAGCCGGGCCTCGGGGCGGGCGACGGTGCCGACCGGGTCGTGGAGGTAGAGCTGGACGACCTCGGTGCCGGGCCGCTCGCCCGTGTTGCGCACGGTGAGCTTCAGCGACACCTCGCCGTCGGTGCCGAACTCGGGCGCCTCGCACCGCGGTTCGTCCCAGGCGAATGTGGTGTACGAGAGGCCGTGGCCGAACGGGTAGAGCGCGGTGGGGTCGATATTGCTGGGGCCGCCGTGCCGGCCGAGCGGCGGGGCGAGGTACGCGGCGGGCTGGCCGCCGGGGGTGCGCGGCACCCCGACGGGGAGGCGGCCGGACGGTTCGACGCGGCCGGACAGCACACCCGCGACCGCCGCGCCGCCCTCCTGCCCGGGGAAGAAGGCCTGGACGACGGCGGCCGCCCGGTCCGCCCAGCGGCCGAGCGCGTAGGGGCGTCCGCTGAGGACGACGATGACGGTCGGCACCCCGGAGCCGAGCGTCTCGTCGAGCAACTCGCCCTGTCCGTAGGGAAGTTCCAGGTCTTCCGCGTCGCAGCCCTCGCCCGAGGAGCCGCGCCCGAACAGGCCCGAGCGGTCCCCCACCACGGCCAGGCAGACGTCGGCGTGCGCGGGGTCGTCCACGAACTGGGCGCCCGGCAGTTCCGCGCGCAGCGCCTCCGCGAAGGTCGGGATGTCGACGCCGGTGGTCAGTTCGGGGTGGTTGACGCCGACGTGGCGCGGGAACGTGTAGCAGCCGAGCATCGCGGCCTGCTCGTCGGCGAGGGGGCCCACGAGGGCGATGCGCGGTCCGCCGGCCTCCGGGAGCGGCAGCAGGCCCGAGTCGTTGGCGAGGAGGACCACGGACTCCTGCGCCACCTTGGCCGCCAACTCCCGCATGTGGGGCGGGTTCAGGTCGACCGGTTCGGCCGAGGACTCCGGCTCGCCCTCGGGGTCGAGCAGCCCCAGTTCGCACTTCTGTGTGAGGACGCGCAGTGCCGCCCGGTCGAGCAGTTCCTCCGGGAGGCCCTCGCCCGTCGCGAAGCAGTGGGCGGCCGGGAGTTCGACGTCCACGCCCGCCGCGAGCGCGATGCCGCCCGCCGCCGCCTCGGACGCGGCGACCCGGTGGGCGGACTCCAGGAACGCGATGCCGAAGTAGTCGGAGACCACCGTGCCGCCGAACCCCCACTCCTCGCGCAACAACCCGGTGAGGAGTCCTGTGTGCGCGTGGGCGGGCAGGCCGTCGATGTCGTTGTACGCGGCCATCAAGGAGCGGGCGCCGCCCTCGCGCAGCGCCATCTCGAACGGCGGCAGGATCACGTCCGCCAGCTCGCGCGGCCCGAGCGGGGCGGGCGCGTGGTTGCGGGCGGCGCGCGAGGCCGAGTAGCCGGCGAAGTGCTTGAGCGTGGCGACGATCCCGGCGGCTTCGAGCCCGCGCACGTAGGCGGTGCCGATGGTGCCGACGAGGTAGGGGTCCTCGCCGATCGACTCCTCGGTGCGGCCCCAGCGCGGGTCGCGTACGACGTCGAGGACCGGGGCGAGGCCCTGGTGGATGCCGACCGCGCCCATGGAGGCGCCGATCGCCCGTGCCATCTCCGTGATCAGGGCGGGGTCGAAGGTGGCGCCCCAGGCGAGCGGCGTCGGGAACACGGTGGCCTGCCAGGCCACGAAGCCGGTCAGGCACTCCTCGTGGGCGAGCGCGGGCAGCCCGAAGCGGTTGCCCGCGCGGATGCGGCGTTGCAGGGCGGCGAGGCGGGCGGCGCCTTCGGTGGGGTCGACGGGGACCGTGCCGAAGGGGCGGGTGAGGTGGCCGAGTCCGTACGGGAGGAGGGCGTCGAGGTCCGCGCTCTCGGCGGCGTAGGTGTGCTGTCCGGGCGCCACGGCGGCCTCGGAGTCGGAGCCGATGGAGGCGCCCAGCCACACGCTGGACAACTGCGCCGTCTTCTCCTCGGCGGTCATCCGGGCGAGCAGGTCCGCCGCCCGTATGTGGGCGGGAAGGGTGGTGTCCTGCCAGGGCTGAGCCATGGATCTCCTCAAGTGCGGTGCGGAGGGCTGGGGTTGGCGGCACGGACCGTGGGCGTCAGCCCTTCGTCGCGCCCAGGGTGATGCCGCCGATCAGCTGCCGTTCGGCGACCGCGTAGAAGGCGAGCGCGGGCACCATGGCGAGGACCAGGTACGCGAAGACGCGCGCGATGTCGGTGCCGTACTGGCCCTGGAACTGCTGGACGCCGACGGGGATCGTCCACCAGGTGGAGTCGCTGAACACGAGCAGGGGCAGCAGGAAGTTGTTCCAGCTGGTGACGACGGCGAGCACCGAGACCGTGCCGAGCGCGGGCCGGGCCATCGGCAGCAGGATCCGCCAGAAGAACCCGAAGGGCGAGCAGCCGTCGAGGGTGGCCGCCTCCTCCAGCTCCCCGGGGATGGCCCGGAAGAAGCCGCGCAGGATGACGATGGTCATGGGCAGCCCGAACGCGGCCTGCGGCAGGATCACGCCCCACGGATTGTCGAGCAGCCCGAAGGTGCGCAGCAGGATGAACAGGGGCAGGATCGCCACCGCGAACGGGAACATCAGGCCCATCGTGAAGAGCGTGAACAGCAACTCCCGCCCACGGAAGGCGAATCGGGCGAGCGCGAAGGCGGCGAGCGCGGCCGTCGCGACGGTCAGGACGGTCGTCGCGACCGCGATCAGGGTCGAGGACCCGAGGGCCCGCCAGAACGCGCCGTCGGCCAGCAGCTTGGTGTAGTTGGAGGTGACCCACGGGGACGGCAGCCCGAAGGCGTTGCCGGAGAGCTGGTCGGTGGACTTGAAGCCCGACACGAGCGCGTACAGCAGGGGTGTCACCATCACGATCCCGACCACCCACACGGTCACGTACAGGGGTACGGACCGCAGTCGGCGGCGCAGCACGGGGGTGGTCATCGGGCACCTCGCATGGTGGTGAGGGCTCCTTCGGTGTCGCGGCGCAGCACGAAGCGCTGGTAGGCGAGGGCGAAGACGAGGCTGATGAGGAACATGGCGATGCTGATCGCGCTGGCGTAGCCGACCTGGTAGCGCTTGAAGCCGAACTGGAAGAGGGTGACGGCCATCGTCTCGGAGTGGTGGTCGGGGCCGCCCTGGGTGACCACCCACACCAGGTCGAAGAGTTGGATGGCGCCGATGACGGACAGGAAGACGCTCATCCGGATCGTCGGTCCGAGCAGCGGCAGCGTGATGTGCCGAAAGCGCTGCCAGGGCCCGGCGCCGTCGATGAGGGCGGCCTCGCCCAACTCGGCGGGGATGCCCTGGAGTCCGGCCAGGTAGAGCATCATGTGGAAGCCGAAGTACTTCCACGTCATGACGAGGAACAGGGTCGGCAGGACGGTGTTCTGGCCGGCGAACCAGTCGCCGCCGAGCCCGTCGAGGCCGATCGCGCCGAGCACCTTGTCCGCGAGCCCGTCGCCGGGCGCGAAGATCATGCTGAAGAGGACGCCGGTGATGACCTCGGACAGGACGTACGGGGCGAAGAACAGCATCCGGTAGATGGCCCGGCCGCGCAGCTTCTGGTTGAGGAGCACGGCCATGGCGAGGGCGAACGGGAGCTGCACCCCGACGGAGAACAGCACGAGCAGCGCGCCGCGCCACAGGTCGCCGAGGAACACCGGGTCGTCGAGGAGCTTGCCGAAGTTGTCCAGGCCGACGAAGTCCTCGGGCGAGCCGAAGCCGCCCCAGTTGAACAGGCTGACGTACAGCGCGTACAGGATCGGCAGGAGGACGAGGAGGAGGAACAGGACGAGGGCGGGGACGGTGAAGACGAAGGCGGTCAGCCAGTGCCGCAGGCGGCGCGCGAACGGCCGCCGGTTCTGGCCCGCGCCGCCCGGTTCCTTGCCGATCGCCGTGCGCGCCTCGTCCACCGGAGTCGAAGTAGTCGTCATTTACTGGCTCTTGGCGACCTGGGTGATGGAGCGGGTGACCTGGTCTGGGGACTTGGACCCGGCGATGAGGGCCGCCACCGAGTCGTTGACCTCCTGGCCGACGGCGGGCGGGTAGGCCTGGTCGAGGTAGAGCTGGAAGCCGGTGGCGTTGTTGAGCATGTCCAGGACGGCCTTGAGGTTGGGGTCCTTCAGGGCGCTCTCGGCCTCCTTGTTGACCGGGATGATGCCGGTGCCGGGGACCAGTTTGCGCAGGGACTCGGGGCTGACGAAGAACTTCAGGAAGTCGACGGACTCCTTGGGGGCGCCCTTGCGCAGCGCGTAGCCGCCACCACCGCCGAACACGTCGGTGCCCTTGCCCTTGCCGCCCGCGACGGCGGGGAACGGGAAGAAGCCGAGGTCGTCGCCGAGCCCCTTGCCGGAGGCGGCCTGCTCGCGCGGCGCCCACTGGCCCATCAGCTCCATCGCCGCCTTGCCGGTGCCCATGACGGCGGCCTGCCCGGTGGGCGAGGAGTACGGGGCGCCGAGAAAGCCCTTCTGGAACGGCTTCAGGTCGACGAGCCCCTTGAGGTGCTCACCGGCCTTGACGAAGGGGGCGCCGGTGAAGTCCTTGGCGTCGGCGGCCTTCTGCATGCCGTCGACGCCCGCGAGCCGCATCGCCAGGTAGGCCCAGTAGTACATGCCGGGCCACTTCTCCTTGCCCCCGAGCGAGATCGGGGTGATGCCCGCGCCCTTCAGCGTGCGCACGGTGTCGAGGAAGTCGGCCCACGTGGTGGGCGGCGCGTCGATCTTGGCCTTCTTGAAGAGCGCCTTGTTGTACCAGAAGCCGACGGCGCCGATGTCGTTCGGGATGCCGTACGTCTTCCCGTCGAACTCGTAGGCATCGCGGGAGGCGGGGACGAGGTCGCCGATCCAGGACTTCACGGAGTCCGTGAGGTCCTCGACGAGCCCGGCGTCGATCTGCTGCTTGAGGACCCCGCCGCCCCAGGTGTGGTAGACGTCCGGCAGCTTGCCGGAGCTGGTCAGGGCGGTGATCTTCGCCTTGTACGCGTCGTTCTCGAGGGAGACGACCTTGATGCGTACGTCCTTGTTCTTCGCCTCGAAGGCCTTCGCCTGCGCATTCCACCGGCTCTTGGCCGGTTCGGTCGTGCTGATGTGCCACCACTCGACGACGGTGCGGCCCGAGCCGTCCTTGCCGCCCGAGTCGGAGTCCGAGTCACCGCAGGACGTGAGCACGACGGTGCCGAGGCCGGCCACGGTGGCCATACCGAGGAAGCGGCGTCGGGGTAGAGCGGAGGACGACATGGCGCACCTTCCGGAAGAGATCCGAAAACTATCGGTAGATGGCCACGGAAGTTACGGACACAAGAGAGGGGTGTCAACGCCCTTAACAAAAAAGGCCGTTGACACCCCCAGGGGTGCTGTAGCGGAGTTACACGCTCCGCGGCGCGGCCGTGCTGGCCCGCACCACGAGCTCCGTCGCGAGATCGACGCGTGGAGCCGCGGGTTCCACGGAACGCGCCAGGTCGAGCGCGGTGCGGGCCGCCAACTTCCCCATGTCGGACAGGGGTTGGCGCACCGTGGTGAGCGGCGGCGCCGACCAGCGCACTTCCGGAAGGTCGTCGAAGCCGACGACACTCAGGTCTTCGGGCACGCGCAGCCCGCGCCGCCGCAGCGCCTCGATCGCGCCGAGCGCCATCTGATCGCTGGAGGCGAAGATCGCCGTGGGCGGCTCGTCGAGATCGAGCAGCCACTGACAGCCGGCGAACCCTGACGCGTGGTAGAAGTCGCCGGGCACGATCAGCTCGCCCTCGACCGGCACACCCGCGACGTCGAGCGCGGCACGGTAGCCGTCGAGCCGGGCCCGGGAACACAGCAGCCGCGGCGGCCCCTGGATGAAGCCGATGCGCCGGTGCCCGAGCTCCAGCAGATGCTCGGTGGCGGCCATCCCGCCCGCCCAGTTGGTGGCGCCGACGGTCGGCGCGTCCGTGACGGGGGCGCCCGCCGGGTCGATCACCACCAACGGCACGCGCAGCCGCCGCAGTTCGTCCCGGAGCCCCGGTTCGAGCACCGAGGTCACGAGGATCACACCGTCCGACGCACGGGCCCGCAGGTTGGTCATCCACTCCCGCGCGTCGCCCGCCCGGTCGTGGATCGCGGAGACGACCGTCCCCACCCCGGCCTCGTGTGCGGCCTCCTCCACTCCCCGGATGATCTCCACGGCCCACGGGCTGTCCAGGTCGTTGAAGACCAGGTCGAGCAGGGCCGCCCGGTCACCGGGCGCGGGCGCCCGCCGCTGGTACCCGTATCGGTGCAGCAGGTCCTCGACGCGGGCCCGGGTGCCGGGCGAGACGTCGGAGCGCCCGTTGACGACCCGCGAGACGGTCGGCACGGACACCCCCGCCTCCCGCGCGATCTCGGTGATCGTCACCTTGGCCGGCCCCTCAGGGCCCCGCGTGGCTGCCTTGCGTTGAGCGCCATCCCCGGCCACGTTCCCCACCTCCGTCGACACACGCTTCCGAAAGATCTCCGGATGCCCTCCGGGAACCGTAGGACATGCCGCCGACCTCGCGCCGGTCAAGCCCCATTGACAGGTCGCACGAGCGGCTCTAGGTTGCGGCGACGTTACCGGAAGATTCACGAAACTTCTCGGTCATGCCTTTCCCCTGCCCCCGCTGAGCCGCGCACCGAAAGGCCCTGAATGAGTTCCTCCACGATGACGGGCGCTCCGCCCGGCACCGGCGCCTCCCCCGACCCACCTGGTCACGGCCCGCGCCCAGGCAAGCCCCCGTCGGGACGCCGCACCTGGCGCCAAGCGCTGCGCAGGGACTGGCAGTTGTACTCGCTCGCGGTGCTGCCGATCGCGTTCTTCCTGGTGTTCCGCTATCTCCCGATGCTCGGCAACGTGATCGCGTTCCGCCGGTTCGAGCCGGGCGGGTCGATCCTCGGCGAGGAGTGGGCGGGGCTCCGCTACGTCGAGATGTTCCTCACCGACCCGACGTTCTGGCAGGTCTTCCGGAACACGCTGTGGCTGGGCGGTCTGACGCTCGTCTTCTGCTTCCCGGTTCCGATCGTGCTCGCGCTGCTCCTCAACGAGGTGCGGCGCAACGCGCTGAAGCGGTTCGTGCAGTCGGTCTCGTATCTGCCGCACTTCCTGTCGATCGTGATCGTCGCCGGCATCACGATGCAGATGCTCGCGACCGACGGGCCGATCAACCATCTGTTGGGCCTGCTGGGCCACGACCCGATCCGCTTCATCCAGGAACCCGAGTGGTTCCGCACGCTCTACGTGGGCTCGGAGATCTGGCAGACGGCGGGCTGGGGCACGATCCTCTATCTCGCCGCGCTCACCACGATCGACGAGGACCTGTACGAGGCGGCCCGGATCGACGGCGCGAACCGCTGGCGGCAGACCTGGCACGTCACCCTGCCGGGCATCCGCCCCACCATGATCACTCTCCTGATCCTCAACATCGGCACGTTCATGGCGGTCGGCTTCGAGAAGGTCCTGCTCCTCTACAACCCGCTGACGTACCAGACCTCCGACGTGATCTCCACGTACGTCTACCGGACCGGTGTCGAGTCGAGCAGCTTCAGCTACGCCGCCGCGATCGGCCTGTTCGAGGCGGTCATCGGGCTCGTCCTGATCACCACGTCGAACCAGCTGTCGCGCCGCACGGTGGGGACCAGCCTGTGGTGAGCGCCGACCGCCCCACGAGGGGCGACCGCGTCTTCCGGCGCGCGAACGCCGTCGTCCTCACCCTCGTCGTCGCCGTGACCCTGTACCCGTTCGTCAACATCATCGCCCGCTCCTTCAGCGGCGAGCGGCAGATCCGCGCGGGCGAGGTCACGCTGTGGCCGCGCGGGGTCAACCTGACCACGTACAAGCTGGTCTTCCAGGACTCGATGTTCTGGCGCAACTACGGCAACACCGTCCTGTACACGGTGGTGTCGACGGCCGTCGCCATGGTGCTCACCACCTGCTACGCCTACGTCCTGTCCAAGCGGCAGCTGCGCGGCCGCACCGCGCTCATCGGCATCGCCGTGTTCACCATGTTCTTCACCGGCGGTCTCATCCCGAACTACGTCCTGATCACCAGCCTCGGCCTGAAGAACAGCATCTGGGCGATCGCCCTGCCCAACGCGATCAGTGTCTTCAACCTGCTCGTGATGAAGGCGTTCTTCGAGAGCCTGCCGAGCGACCTGGAGGAGGCCGCGCAGATCGACGGCCTGAGCACGTACGGGATTCTGCTGCGCATCGTGCTGCCGCTGTCGAAGGCGGTGGTGGCGACGATGGTGCTCTTCTACTCGGTGTCGTTCTGGAACTCGTGGTTCAGCGCGTTCCTGTACCTGGACCGGGCGGACCTGATGCCGGTCACCGTGTATCTGCGCAACATGATCCTGGGCGCCACGGGTGGCTCGAACGCCGGAGCCGCCACGGAGCAGCTCAGCCAGGTCGGCGCCAACATCCAGTCGGTGACCATCGTGCTCACCGCGCTGCCGATCCTCTGCGTGTACCCGTTCGTCCAGCGCTACTTCGTCAAGGGCGTCATGCTCGGCGCGGTCAAGGGCTGACCGCTCCATCTCACCCACTTCTCACGGGAGTTCAAGTGAAGAACCGCGGTCAGCTCTCACGGCGCCAGCTGCTCGCCGCCGCCGGCTTCGTCGGCCTCGCGACGCTCACGTCCTGCGGCAGCGGCGACGACGGCACGGACAGCAAGGACCTGGCGAAGAAGCAGGACGGCGCCATGAAGGAGTACAAAGCCGGCCAACAGTTCAGGGCCACAGAGGCGCTCTCCTTCTCGATGCTGCACAACAACAACCCGGTCTATCCGACCAAGGACGGCTGGCTGTTCTGGAAGGAGCTCACCAAGCGCACGAGAGTCACCCTCAAGCCCGTCGACGTGCCGCTCGCGGACTACGAGAAGAAGCGCGGCGTACTGATCGGCTCGGGGGACGCGCCGTTCCTGATCCCGAAGACGTACCACCCCTCCGAGGTCGCGTTCGTCTCGTCCGGCGCGATCCTCCCGGTCAGCGACTACGTCGACCTGATGCCCAACTTCCGGGCCAAGGTGAAGAAGTGGGGCCTTGAGCCGGAGATCGACTCCATCCGCCAGTCCGACGGCAAGTACTACCTGCTGCCGGGCCTGCACGAGAGGGTCAGGTCCGGCTACTCGCTGTCCCTGCGCACGGACGTCCTCGACAAACACGGCCTCTCCCTGCCGACCACCTGGGACGAGGTGTACGACGTCCTGAAGGCGCTCAAGGACGAGTACCCCTCCAAGTACCCGATGACGGACCGCTGGAGCACCAACACCCCCTTCCCGTGCGGCGCGTTGTTCCAGTACCTCGGCCAGGCGTACGGAGTGCGGGCCGGCTGGTCGTACGACAACATCAGTTACGACGGCAAGGCGAAGAAGTTCGTCTCGACCGCCTCGCAGGACGGCTACCGGGGCATGGTCGAGTATCTGCGCAAGCTGGTCGCGGAGAAGCTGCTCGACCCGGAGGCCTTCACGCAGCAGGACGACCAGGCCGTGCAGAAGCTGCTCGCCGAGAAGTCGTACGTCATCAGCGCCAACCCGCAGGAGCTGGTGCAGAACTACCGCTACAACCTGAAGAAGCAGGTCAAGGGCGCGAAGATCGAGATGGTGCCCGTGCCGCTCGGCCCGGCGGGACCCGTGGTGAACAGCGGCTCCCGCCTGGAGAACGGCGTGATGGTCTCCAGCAAGGCGCTCGATGCGGACACCTTCGTCGCGATGATGCAGTTCGTCGACTGGCTCTGGTACTCGGACGACGGCCAGGAGCTCTGCAAGTGGGGCGTCGAAGGCGTCACGTTCACGAAGTCCGGCGGCACGTACAAGCTCAAGGACGGCATCACGCTCATGGGCTCCGACCCGGACGCGCCGAAGGACCTCCAGAAGGACTTCGGCTTCTTCAACGGGGTCTTCACCTACGGCGGCAGCTGGGAGCTCGTCTCCTCGAACTTCAGCGCCGACGAGAAGAAGTTCCAGGACGGGATGGCGCAGCGGCAGGAGCTGCCGATCGGCCCCGCGCACCCGCTGCGCTCCGCCGAACAGGAACAGGCCACGCTCTGGGACACCCCGCTCAAGGACCACACGATCCAGAACACGCTCAAGTTCGTGCTCAGCAAGCGTCCCATGGCGCAGTGGGACGACTTCCTGACGGAGTTGAAGGCGAAGAACCTGCAACAACTCGTCGACCTGCACAACAAGGCCGCCGACCGCTTCGAGAAGGAGAACGGGTGACGGCAGTGGCCGGGCGAGGGGCCGCCGCCGTGGCGCGCGACGGCTTCGGCGCAGGCCCCCTCTCGCGCGCCGCGGCGCTCGTCCACACGCTGCTCACCGTGGAGGCGATGCTCCTGGCGGCGGCCTCGCCCGGCCTGGCCGGGGTGTTCCTGCTCGGTACGGCCCCCTCGAACCTGCCGCTGCTCGCCCTGTGCCTGGTGCCGCTCGGGCCCGCCCTGTCCGCCGCCCTGTACGCGCTGCACCGGCGCGGCCGGGAACTCACGGAGCTGCGGCCCGCCCGCACGTACTGGCGCGGATGGCGACTGAACGCGGGGGCCGTCCTGCGGCTGTGGGTGCCACTCCTCGCCTGGCTGACCGTGATCGGCTTCTCGCTGACCCACTTCCCGGCGGCCGGGGTGCCCAACTGGTGGGCGGGGCTGCTCGTGGTGATCGGCGCGGTGTCGCTGCTGTGGGGCGGGCACGCGCTCGTGCTCGGCTCGCTGTTCGCGTTCCGCTCCCAGGACGTCGCCCGGCTCGCCGCGTACTTCCTGCTGCACCGGCCGAAGGCCTCGCTCGCCACCGCCTCGTTGCTGGTCCTCGCCGGGGGCCTGACGCTGCTCGGCACCGAGGCGCTGGCGGCCCTGCTCGCCGCTCCCCTGCTGCTGTCCCTGCTGCACGGATTTCGCTCGGTGATCGCCGAGACCCGGGAGGAGTTCACGGCATGAGGCCCACACACACTGACAAGATCCTCTACGGCGGTGACTACAACCCCGAGCAGTGGCCGCAGGAGGTGTGGGACGAGGACCACCGGCTCTTCACGCGGGCCGGGATCGACACGCTGACCGTCGGCGTCTTCAGCTGGTCCCTGACCCAACCCGCCCCGGACACCTACGACTTCACGGTGCTCGACGCCGTCCTGGACCGGGCGGCGGCCGACGGTCGCCGTATCGTCCTCGCCACCGGCACGGCGGCCGTTCCGCCCTGGCTGGCGAAAGCCCACCCGGAGGTCAACCGCACCGACTTCGAGGGCCGCCGGCACGCGTACGGCCAGCGCCACAACTTCTGCCCGAGCTCACAGCTCTACCGGCGCCTGTCGACCGCGCTCGCCTCGCGTCTGGCCGAGCGCTACGCGCACCACCCTGCCCTGCTGGCCTGGCACATCAACAACGAGTACGGAGGCGCCTGTTACTGCGAGCGGTGCGCGGAGGCGTTCCGCGCCTGGCTGCGCGAGCGACACGACAGCCTCGACGCGCTGAACGACGCCTGGTGCACGACGTTCTGGTCGCACCGCTTCACGGACTGGTCGCAGATCGAGCCGCCGAACGCGCTCACCGAACACTGGCGCGGGCCCGACCACACCGCCTTCCAGGGCATCACACTCGACTACCTGCGCTTCATGACGGACGCACTGCTCGGCTGCTTCGTGGCGGAGAAGGAGGCGGTCCGCGCGCACGACCCGGCCACCCCGGTCACCACCAACTTCATGGGCGCCTACCGCCCGTTGGACTACCACCGGTGGGCGCCGCACCTCGACTTCGCGTCCTGGGACAGCTATCCGCCGCTGGACGCCCCGCCGACGGTGGCGGCGCTCGGCCACGACCTCATGCGCGGTCTGAAGGACGGCGCCCCGTTCTGGCTGATGGAGCAGGCGCCCGGCGCGACGGCGTGCCGCGACGTCAATCCGTTGCGCCGGCCCGGCGAGTTGCGGCTCGCGACGTGGCAGGCGGTGGCGCACGGCGCGGACGCGGCGCTCTACTTCCAGATGCGGGCCTCGCGCGGGGCGTGCGAGAAGTTCTTCGGTGCGGTGATCGGACACGCGGGCCGCGACGACACCCGCGTATTCGGTGAAGTCGCCGCGCTGGGAGCCGAGTTGCGGGCACTCGGTCCTGTCACGGTCGGCGCGAGCACACCGGCCCGCACCGCGCTGCTCTTCGACTGGGACAGCTGGTGGTCGCTGGAGATCTCGGACGGCCCGTCACGGCTCGTGAAGTACCTCGACGTCGTGCACGGCTACTACGGTGCGGCAAGGGCGGCGGGCGCGGACGTGGACGTCGTCCCGGTGACGGCGGACCTGTCGGCGTACGACGTGGTGCTGGCTCCCGCCCTGCATCTGGTGAAGGGCGGTCTGGCCGCACGCCTGGAGGCGGTGGCGGAGCGCGGCGGCACGGTCCTGACCACCTTCCTCTCGGGGCGCTGCGACGAGCACGACCGCGCGTTCCCCACCGACGCGCCGGGCCCGCTGGGGCGCCTCATGGGGGTACGCGTCGACGAGTGGGACGCGCGTCCGGCCGGGGTCACGAACCCGCTCGACGGGGGCGGCGAGGGGAGCCTGGTCTTCGAGCTCGTGCTCCCGCGGGGCGCCGAGCCCGTGGCCCGCTACACGGCGGACTTCTACGCGGGCACCCCCGCCGTCACCCGCAACCGCTTCGGCGACGGGGAGGCCTGGTACGTCGCCACGCACCTGGACGCCGCCGGTACGGACCGGGTGGTGCGTGCCGTGCTCGCCCGCCACGACCTGATCGGCCCCTACGCGGACCACCGCGACGTGGAGTCGGCGACGCGCGTCGCGCCGGACGGCACGCGCGTGGAGTTCGTCCTCAACCATGGCCGCGCGGCAGTGGAGTTGACGGCGCACGCCACCGCCACCGACCTTCTCACCGGCACACGCCACGCGAAGGGCGAGGCGTTCACGCTCGGCCCGCTGGGCGTGGCCGTGCTCCACGCCGGGTGACGCCCACGCCTCCTACGCGGGGAGCGGCTCATCGGTGCCGTGCGGGGGTGTCACGACTGCGCCACGTCCAGGGCGCTGATGCCGAAGGCCCCGGTGACCTTGCCGGGCGCGCGGCTGGTCAGTCTCAGGCGCAGCGAGCGTCCGCGTGCCGCGTCGAAGGTGATGACGGTGGGCTCGCCGGAGGCCTCGGCCCAGGCGATGTCGGCGTCGTCCACGACCGTGTACGTGTCGCCGTCCCCGACCGCCACCTCGATCGCGGCGGGCAGGGAGTGGGTGGCGTCGACCGTGAAGGAGGCCTCGACGCGGCCCACCTGCCGTTCCTCCGCCCATGTCACCGACACCCAGTCCTCGGGGCGTGCCCCGTTGAAGGCGGGCAGCAGGGCGGTGGCGGCCTTGTCGAACGCGTTGGACCACTGGGTGGCCGGGTCGCCGTCGAGCATCGCGGCGGGGAGGGTCTTCGTGGCACCCGAGTAACTGGCGTCGGCGTGCGGGTACTTGGGGGCACCCGGACCCGGGTCGGGGGCGAAGGGCTCGGCCGGGGTGACCGGCTCCCCCGCCGGGCCCGTGACGCGCAGCGTCGTCGTGCCCTGCCGCAGCCCGTCCGCGCGCGCGGTGACGGTGAGACCGCCGGGTTCGGTGCCGGCGCGCACGATCGCGAGCGCGAGCCCGTGGAACGTGGTGCGGGTACTGGCCTGGTAGCGCTCGGCGGACTCCTGCTGGCCGTTGTCGACGCCCGCCAAGTGGCCGCCCTTGACGGTGAATTCGAGCAGCCGGGCGGCGTCGGGGACGACGGTGCCCTTCGCGTCGACGACCTCCGCCGTGACGAACGCGAGGGCCCGCCCGTCCGCCGCGAGCGACTTCCGGTCCGCCGTCAGGCGTACGGCGTGCGGGGCCCCCGCCGTACGCAGCACGTCCGTCGCCACCGTCTTGCCGCCGCGCCGCGCGACGGCCTTCAGCTCACCGGCCGCGAAGGGCACCTTCCACGTCAGGTGCAGCTTGCCCGCGCTGCCGTTCGGCGAGGTGTAGCTGCCGGGATAGGGGCCGGACGTGACGGTCTTGTCGTCGTGGGTGGCCTCCGTGGTCTCCAGGTACGGGCGGCCGTCGACGGTCTTCTTCTGGTCGAAGGAACGCACGCCCAGGGAACGGCCGTTGAGGTACAGCTCGACCTCGGCGACGTTCGCGTACGCCCACACCTCCACCTCCGCGCCGTCTTCGTACGTCGTCCAGTCCATGGGCAGCAGATGCACCATCGGCTCGTCGACCCACTGGCTGCGGAAGAGGTGGTACATGTCCTTCGGGAAGCCGGCCGTGTCGACCGCGCCGAAGAACGACGCCTTCACCGGGAACACGTCGTACGGGGTGGGTTCGCCGATGTAGTCGATGCCCGACCACAGGAACTCGCCGGCGAAGAAGCGCCGGTCGCGGTCCTTCTTCAGGCCGTACTCGCCGCTCATGGTCCAGGAGGCGAGGTTGTTGTCGTAGGAGGAGGTGGCGCGCTTGCCGGGTGTGTGGTTCTCGCCCGTGTTGAGGTGTTGCGGCTCCTGGTACGTGCCGCGGCTCGATGTCTCGGAGGAGGACTCGGACTCGAAGAGGAACAGGTGCGGGTAGCGCTTGTGCAGCGCGTCGACGGACGCCGCGGTGTTGTAGTTGAGGCCGAGGCCGTCGAGCCCCGCGACGATCTTGTCGGCGGGTGAGCCCACGGCGGGCAGCGAGCGGTACTTGTCGGAGCCGATGACGACCGGCCGGGTGCCGTCGAGTTCCTTGACGTCGGCGATGAGGCGCTCCGCCATGGCGATGCCCTCGGTGCGGGTGGAGTCGGGGATCTCGTTGCCGATGGACCACATGAGGACGGCCGGGGAGTTGCGGGCGGCGCGCACCATCTCGGCGATGTCGGCGTCGGAGTGCTCGTCGAAGAAGCGGCCGTAGTCGTAGGTGTTCTTGCCGGTGCGCCAGCAGTCGAAGGCCTCGACGAGCATGATCAGGCCGAGGTCCTCGCAGGCCTCGATGACCTCGGGCGCGGGCGGGTTGTGCGAGGTGCGCAGGGCGTTGACGCCCATGGACTTCATGATGGTCAACTGGCGTCGGACGGCGTCGGGTTGCACGGCGGCGCCGAGCGCGCCGAGGTCGTGGTGCAGGTCCACGCCCTTGATCTTCGTGTGCGTACCGTTGAGCGAGAGGCCTTCGTCGGGGTCGAAGGTGGCGTGCCGCAGGCCGAAGCGGGTGCGGTAGGTGTCGACGGTGCGGCCGTCGACGCGCAGGTCGGTGACGAGCGTGTAGCGGTTCCCCGGAGCCTCGATGGACCACAACTCCGGTTCGGTGAGCCGGAGTTGGACACGGTCGGTCTTGCCGTCCTTGTCGACTCCCGCGAGGGTCGACTCGGTGCGTGCCACGCGGCGCCCCTTGGCGTCGCGGACCGTGGAGAGGACCGTCACGTCGCGGGCGGTGCCCGAGGCGTTGGCGACGGTGGTGCGCACGTCGACGGTGGCGTAGCCCTTCTTCAGGGTGTCCGCGAGGTCGGGCGTGGTGACGAATGTGCCCCAGCGCTGGACGTGCACCGGTTCGGTGACGACGAGGCGGGCCCTGCGGTAGATGCCGCTGCCGGAGTACCAGCGGCTGCTGGGCAGGCGGTTGCGGACCTCGACGGCGAGGAGATTGGGGGTGGCGCCGTCGATGTGCAGCAGGTCGGTGATGTCGTGGGCGAACCCGGTGTAGCCGTAGGGGTGGTGGGTGACGAGTTCGCCGTTCACGTAGACGTTGGCGTCCATGTAGACACCGTCGAACTCGACGGAGACCCGCTTGCCCGCGTACGCCTTCGGCACCGTGAACGTCTTGCGGTACCAGCCGAGTCCGCCGGGCAGGAAGCCCGTGCCGCTCGTCGTGTTGTGCTCGGTGGTGGGTGTCCGCTCGATGGACCAGTCGTGCGGGACCGCGACCTTCCGCCACTTCGCGTCGTCGTAGCCGGGCCGCTCGGCGTCGGCGTACGCGCCGGTGGGGTCGGTGATGCCGTCCGGGCTGACCAGCGCGAAGCGCCAGCCGTCGGCGAGCTCCACGGTGCGGCGGCCGACGCTCCCCGCGCGGCCCTCGGCGGCGCGGGCCGGGGGCGCGACGAGCGCCCCCACGACGGGCGCGGCCGCGCTCGCGGCCAGGACGGACCTACGACTGACGGATCTACGGCTAGCAGACATGCGGAATCCCCTCGAAGCCAACATGACTCGCCACAAGCGAACGTGAGTCAACAGATTCTTGTGGCTTCGTGTGGGGATTAGTCAAGGGCCTTACAGAACAAGTTGGTTGGCGGCGCGCCTCACGTGTCGCCGATCGTCGGGTACGGGAACTTGACCCCGGTGCCGCCGTCCACGACGAGCGTCTGGCCGGTCACGTACGAGGAGAGCGGCGAGGCCAGGAAGAGGAGGGCGGCGGCGATGTCGGCGGGCTGGGCGACGCGGCCGAGCGGGGCGTTCGCCGCGTTGACGGCGCGGCCCTCCTCACCGAGCAGGCCCGCGACGCGCGGCGTCCACACGACGCCGGGCGCCACCGCGTTGACCCGCACCCCGCGCGGCCCGTACTCGACGGCGGCCGTGCGCACCAGGGACATCAGGCCCGCCTTGGCGGCTCCGTACGCGCCGTGCAGCGGGGCCGCCGTGAGGCCGGAGACCGACGCCACGAAGACCAACGACCCGCCGCCCGCCGCCGCCACCGCCGCTCCCCCGTACTGAACGGCGAGCCAGGCGTGCCGCAGGACCAGGTCGAAGTGCCACTGCCACGCGTCGTCGTCGAGCGCGTCCAGGGCCTCGTAGCGGGCCATGCCGACGATGTCGACGACGCCGCGGACCGGTCCCAACTCCCGTCCCGCATGGTCGAAGAGCTCCCGCATGTCCTGCCGCCGCGTCACGTCCGCCACGTACGGGACGCCGCCGGTCTGCGCCGCGACCGCCTCGGCCCGCTCGCTGTCGACGTCCACGCACAGGACGCGCGCGCCCGCCGAGGTGAGCGCGTGGGCGGTCTGCCGCCCGATGCCGTTGCCCGCGCCGAGCAGGACGAAGGCGCGGCCGTCGACGCGGTGCAGGGCGGCGTAGTCGGGGACGGGGGTGTCGTCCAGGGGCTCGGTCATGCCGGGGGACGATGCGGGAGATCTGACGAAGTGTCAATACCGGGGGCCGCCCGTCGTGCGGCCCGGAATGTCCGGACACCGGTTAGCGTTGTCCGCGAGGACGGACAACCTGGTGGAAGGCGGCACACCGTGCACGGCGAGTACAAGATCCCCGGCGGCAAGCTCGTCGTCGTCGACGTGGACGTGGCGGACGGCGCGCTGCGCCAGGTCCGGGTGGCGGGCGACTTCTTCCTCGAACCCGACGACGCGCTCCTCGCGATCAACGCCGCGCTCGAAGGCGCCCCGGCCGACGCCGACACCGCCACCCTCACCGCCCGGATCGACGCGGCGCTGCCCTCCGGCACGGTCATGCTCGGCCTCACCACGGAGGGCGTCGCCACGGCGGTGCGCCGCGCGCTCGCCCAGGCCACGGACTGGCGGGACTACGACTGGCAGCTCGTCCACGACGCGCCCCAGTCCCCCGTGCTGCACATGGCGCTCGACGAGGTGATGGTGGAGCAGGTCGCACTCGGGCTCCGGCCCCCGACGCTGCGCGTGTGGGAGTGGGACCGGCCCGCGGTGATCATCGGCAGCTTCCAGTCCCTGCGCAACGAGGTCGACCCGGAGGGCGTCGAGCGGCACGGTGTCACCGTCGTACGGCGGATCTCGGGTGGCGGCGCCATGTTCGCGGAGCCGAAGTCCACCATCACGTACTCGCTCGCCGTCCCCGAGTCCCTCGTCTCCGGCCTGTCCTTCCAGGACTCCTACGCCTACCTCGACGACTGGGTGCTCGGCGCCCTCGCCGACATGGGCATCAAGGCCTGGTACCAGCCGCTCAACGACATCGCCACGGACGTCGGCAAGGTCGCGGGCGCCGCGCAGAAGCGGGTCGCGGCCGGGCGGGGCGCGGTGCTGCACCACGTGACGATGTCGTACGACATCGACGCCGACAAGATGGTCGACGTGCTGCGCATCGGCAAGGAGAAGCTGTCCGACAAGGGCACGAAGAGCGCCAAGAAGCGCGTCGACCCGCTGCGCCGCCAGACCGGACTGCCCCGCGAGGAGGTCATCTCCCGCATGATCGACTCGTTCCGGAACCGGTACGGGCTGACCGAGGGCCAGGTGACCGACGAGGAACTGGCCCGCGCCCAGGACCTCGTACGCACCAAGTTCGGCACGGACGAGTGGACGGCGCGGGTGCCGTAGCCCCTGGTCGGCCCCGGGTTACACCGTCGCCTGGTCGCTGTCGCGGAACTCGCCCCAGCCGTGCCAGCGGTCGATCTCCATGACCGCCGTGAACCGGGTCCGCTCCCGCTCCGGGTAGGGGCCGCCCGCGTAGTGGGTCGAGATCCGGTCGATGTCGGCGAGCCCCTTGTCCTCGCGGATCTCGACGACCCGGCCGATGAGGGTGATGTGGGTGTACCAGCTGTCCTTGTCGAGGACGGTGAGGGTGAGCCGCGGGTCGCGGCGCAGGTGCCCGAGACGGACCCGCCCCTCGTCCATGTTGAGCAGCACCCGGCCGTCCTCCCAGAGGTACCAGGTCGCCGCGGACACGGGCGAGCCGTCCGAGCGGAGCGTGGCGACGGTGGCCGGGTTGGCCCGCTCAAGCATGGCGACGGCTTCGGCGGACAACGGGGGCTTGGACACGGTTCCTCCTGATACGTCGAGGGGTACGCGGTCGACCTTAGTCACATCAAGCCCCACCGGCTGTGCCATTCAAGCCCCGCCGGCGTTTGAGGCGCGGGGCCCGGGGCGGAGCCCCGTGGCGGAGAGGACGGTCGACCGCAACGAACCCGGTCTACAGCAACCGCAGAAGCGCATGCAACGCCGGATTGTCATTGGCCTTGCGCCAGACCAGGTGCAGCTCGACCGGCGTCGCGTCGGAGAGTTCCAGAGGCCGGAACGCGATGCCGGGAAACCGCATCTGCGCGGCCGACTCGGGGACGAAGGCGATGCCCCAGCCGGCGTGGACCATGGCGAGCAGACTGTGCACCTGGCTGAGGTACTGCGTGAAGCGGGGCCGCACACGGGCCTCACGGAAGATGCTGACCAGCAGTTCGTGGAAGTAGCGGGCCTCGATCGGCGAGTACATGAGCACGTCCTGGCCGTCGAACTCGCCCATCGGCAGCGGCCCTTCACCCACGGCGAGCGGGTGCGCGCTCGGCACCGCGGCGAGCAGCCCCTCCCGGGTGGTCGACCGGGTCTCCAGGTCGGGGCCCGTGCTGGAGGGGCGGATCATGCCGAGGTCGAGGGAGCCCTCGGTGAGGGCCTCCAGCTGGTCGCGGGTCACCTTCTCGCGGAGCACGATCTCCGTGCCGGGCATGGAGGTCCGGGCGACGTCGAGCAGCGGGCCGAGCGCGGAGTAGGCGCTCGCGGCGGTGAAGCCGACGGCGATCGCCCCGGCCTCGCCCGTGGACACCTGCCGGGCGGCGAGCGTGGCGGCCTCGGCCTGCCGCAGGATCGTGCGCGCCTCGTTGAGGAAGGCGCGGCCCGCCGGGGTGAGCCGGACGGTGCGGTTGGTGCGGTCGAGGAGCTGCACGTCCAACTCGTGCTCAAGGAGCTGGATCTGCCGGCTGAGCGGGGGCTGTGTCATCCGCAGCCGCTCGGCGGCCCGCGTGAAGTGCAGTTCCTCCGCGACGGCCACGAAGCTCGACAGCTGCGCAAGCGTGAACAACGATGCCCTCCAGGTATTGGATCATCCAAAAACTATGTTTGACGTGGATTAATCGCCGACCTTAGCGTCAACAGGAACCAACGGCTCACACCCCCAGGGACTCGCAGTGGTGACCAGCATGTCCACCGTCAGCTCAGCCGCCTCCCGTCAGGGCGAGGCGACCCTCGACACCATCGCCTGGATCAGGCTCTCCTCCGTCACGCTGCCCCTCGCGACGCCGATCAGCGACGCCAAGGTGCTCACCGGCCGGCAGAAGCCGATGACCGAGGTCGCCTTCCTGTTCGCGGAGATAGAGACCACCGAGGGCCACTCCGGCATCGGCTTCGGCTACTCCAAGCGCGCGGGCGGCCCCGCCCAGTTCGCGCACGCCAAGGAGATCGCCGACAACCTGATCGGCGAGGACCCCAGCGACATCGGCCGCCTGTGGACGAAGCTGGTGTGGGCCGGCGCATCCGTCGGCCGCAGCGGTGTCGCCACGCAGGCCATCGCCGCGATCGACATCGCCCTGTGGGACCTCAAGGCCAAGCGGGCCGGTCTTCCGCTCGCCAAGCTGCTCGGCGCCCACCGCGACTCCGTGCAGACCTACAACACCTCCGGCGGCTTCCTGCACACGCCGACCGACCAGGTCCTCGACAACGCCACCGCCTCCCTGGCCAGCGGCATCGGCGGCATCAAGATCAAGGTCGGCAACCCGGACCGCAAGGCCGACCTCGCCCGCCTCACCGCCGTACGCGAACACGTCGGCGACGACGTCCCGTTGATGGTCGACGCCAACCAGCAGTGGGACCGGCCGACCGCGCAGCGCATGGGCCGGGCCATGGAGGAGTTCAACCTCGTCTGGATCGAGGAGCCGCTCGACGCCTACGACGCGCAGGGCCACGCCGCGCTCGCCGCCTCGCTCGACACCTCCATCGCCACCGGCGAGATGCTCGCGTCCGTCGCCGAGCACGTCGAGCTCATCAAGGCGAACGCCTGCGACATCATCCAGCCCGACGCCCCGCGCATCGGCGGCATCACCCAGTTCCTCAAGCTGGCCACCCTCGCCGAGCACCACAACCTGCAGCTGGCCCCGCACTTCGCGATGGAGATCCACCTCCACCTCGCCGCCGCCTACCCGATCGAGCCGTGGGTGGAGCACTTCGACTGGCTGGAGCCGCTGTTCAACGAGCGGCTCGAAACCCGCGACGGCCGGATGCACCTCTCCTCCCGGCCGGGCCTCGGCATCACCCTGACCGAGCAGGCCCGCGCCTGGACGGTCGCGAAGCACGAGGTGGGCGCGCGCCCGTAACCCGCCGCTCCCCCGCGCCCTGACGGGGTGTGTGCTCAGAAAAGTGTCGCAGTTATACGTATAACTGCGACACTTTTCTGAGCACACACCCTTGTCGACGCCGGAAGGCTTCATACCCAGGGGGTATCGCTGGATGCAAAAACAGTGTTGGACGCGCATGAGTGACGCCTCGTAATGTCGTACTCACACCTCCCCTTCACCGTCCCCCAGCGTTCAGCAGGAGCAGAACACCCATGTCGTCCTTCACCCCGTCAGAGCTCGCCGCCCGCATCGGCTCGGGCCTGCTCTCCTTCCCGGTCACCCACTTCAGGGCCGAGGACCTCGCGTTCGACGAGCAGGCCTACCGCGCCAACATCGAGCGTCTGTCGGAGTACGAGGTCGGCGGACTGTTCGCCGCGGGCGGCACCGGCGAGTTCTTCTCGCTGACCGCCGCCGAGACGGACCAGGTGGTGACCGCGGCCGTGCAGGCGGCGCCCGCGGGCACCCCGATCCTCGCCCCGGCCGGGTACGGCACGCGGACGGCCATCGAGTACGCGCAGGCGGCCGAACGCGCGGGCGCCGACGGCCTGTTGCTCTTCCCGCCGTACCTGACAGAAGCCTCGCAGGACGGTCTCGCCGAGCACGTCGAGGCGGTCTGCAGGGCCACGGATCTCGGCGTCATCGCCTACGGCCGGGCCAACGCCCAGTACAGCGCGGACACCCTGGCCCGCGTCGCCGAGTCCTGCCCGAACCTGATCGGCTACAAGGACGGCGTCGGCGACATCGACGCCATGACCCGCATCTACACCCGCATCGGCGACCGCTTCACCTACGTAGGCGGCCTGCCCACGGCGGAGATGTACGCCCTGCCGTACCTCGAACTCGGCGTCACCACCTACTCGTCGGCGATCTTCAACTTCCTTCCCGAGTTCGCCCTCGACTTCTACGCCGCCGTACGCGGCCGGGACCACGCCACCGTCTTCAAGCACCTGCGCGACTTCGTGCTCCCGTACACGGAGCTCCGCAACCGCAAGGCCGGGTACGCGGTCAGCATCGTCAAGGCGGGCATGACCGCGACAGGCCATCCGGCCGGACCGGTCCGGCCGCCGCTCACCGACCTCTCCGAGGCGGAACTCTCCGAACTGAGCGCACTGATCGGCGCAGCCGCATAAAGCCCCCGCGACGATCGAGCAGCCATCTCAAGCCCCCGCGACGATTGAGCAGCCATCTCAAGCCCCTGCGGCGATTGAGCAGCGGGGTCCGGGGCAGAGCCCCGTGACGTGCGGCGAGGGCTACCGCCCCTTACGGATCCGCCCAAGATCCCGCGCCGCCTGGTCAAGCAGCATCCGCATCGCAGACTCCGCCCCGTCCGGATCCTGCGCGCGGACCGCGTCCAGGACGGCGCGGTGGCTGGGGACCGGGTCCTTGGGGTGACGGCCCGTGCCGTGGACGAGGCGGTCGCGGTAGCCGAGGCCCGCGGCGATCACCAGGTCCATGCGTTGCAGCAGTTCGTTGTGGGAGGCCCTCAGCAGGGCGCCGTGGAAGGCGAGGTCCGCCTCGACCGCGTGGGCCGCGCCGTCCTCGCCGTCCTGCCCCATCACCTCCAGCGCCGCGTCGAGCGCGGCCAGGTCGTCCTGTGTGCGGCGGCGGGCGGCGAGCCGCACCGCGGCCGGCTCGACGATGCCGCGCACCTCGTCGAGGTCGCCGAGCAGCGGATTGCCCGCGCCCGCCGCGGGGCCCCCGTCCAGCGACTCGAACTGCCAGCGCAGCACGTCCGCGTCCAGCAGGTGCCAGTCCGCGCGGGGCCGCACGAAGGTGCCGCGCTTCTGTCGGGCGTCGACCATGCCCTTCGCGGCGAGCACCTTCAGGGACTCCCGCAACGCGGTGAGGCTGACGCCGAGTTCGTCCTGGAGCGCGCCGAGGTCGAGGGTCGCCCCCTCCCCGATCCGGCCGCTCAGCACCCGGTGGGCGATGGTCTCCACGGTCTGCCCGTGCACCCCGCGGCGCGCATACCCCGCCATGTCCTACCTGCTGTTCTCTCGAAGTCTCTGCCCGCCAAGTATCGCTGGGGCGGCGGGAGTTCACCCCGTGTACGACCGGGGTTCACGCGGAGGACTTCATCACGCTCCACCCGCCGTCTACCACCAGGCTCGTTCCGGTCACGTACGAGGCCTCGGGCGACGCGAGGAACGCGATCGCGGACGCCACCTCGTCGGGGCTGCCGAAGCGGCGGGCCGCGGTCTCGGCGACGCTCGCCGCCCGCTCCTCCTCCGGGACCCGGTCCCACACCCCGGTCAGGATCGGCCCCGGCAGAACCGTGTTGACCCGCACCGACGGGCCGTATTCCACGGCGAGTTGGCCGCTCAGCGAGAGCAGGCCGCCCTTGGCCGCCGCGTACGCCGGGTGGCCGGGGATGCCGTGCCGGGCGTGGACGGAGGACACGAGAACGACGGAGCCGACCGGGCCCTCCTGTGCGCGCAGGTCGTCCAGGCAGGTCCGTACGCCGAGAAAGGCGGCGGTGAGGCCGATGGACAGCTGGCGGTTCCAGGACTCGGGTGAGGTCTCGTGCGCCGGGGCGACCTCGATCTTCACGGCGTTGCTGACCAGGATCCCGACGGGGCCGAAGGCGTGCGCGGCGGTCAGCGCCTCCCGCCAGGCCTCCTCGCGCGCGACGTCGGCGGGCACGAACGCGGCGCGGCCGCCGTCCTCCTCGATCTCCTTGGCGACCTCGGGGCCGTGCCGCTCGTCGATGTCGACGAGCACCACGGCGGCGCCCTCCGCCGCGAGCCGACGCGCGGTGGCGGCGCCGATGCCCGCGGCGGCGCCGGTCACGATGGCGGTGCGCCCGGCGAAGCGGTCGGTGGCGCGCGGGTCCTTCATGGGCTGCCTCCTGGTTCCGGTGTCCCGGGAGCGTGATCGTCAACTGTTGGTGAGGTCAAGGGGGTTGACCCCCTCCACCCTCGCTCATATATTCCGCCACGTTAATTCCTAATTAATGGATTGAACAGACCGCGCGGAACCAGCGGCCGCAACGGATCGAGTGAGGTGCGATGCTCCACTTCGGCGCCGACTACAACCCCGAGCAGTGGCCCGAGGAGGTCTGGGCCGAGGACACCCGGCTGATGAAGGAGGCCGGGGTCACCATGGTCACGGCCGGGATCTTCTCCTGGGCCAAGGTCGAACCCCGGCCCGGCGCATACGACTTCGGCTGGTTCGACCGCGTCATGGACAACCTCGCCGACGCGGGGATCCGGGTCTGCCTGGCCACCATGACCGCGTCGCCGCCGCCATGGCTCTCGCGCCTGCACCCGGAGGTCCTCCCGGAGACCGAGGACGGCCGACGCAAGTGGCCCGGCGGCCGCCAGCACTACTGCCCCTCCAGCCCGGTCTACCGGGAGCACGCCACCCGCCTCGTCGAGCGGCTCGCGACCCGCTACGCCGGCCACCCGGCCCTGGACACCTGGCACATCGGCAACGAGTACGGCTGCCACACCCGCCAGTGCCACTGCGACGTGTCCGCCGCCGACTTCCGCCGCTGGCTGCGCGAGCGCTACCGTTCCGTGGACGCGCTCAACGAGGCCTGGTCGACCGCCTTCTGGTCGCAGGGCTACGACGACTTCGACGAGGTCCTGCCACCGCGCCTCGCCCCCACCTTCGCCAACCCGGCCCAGCAGCTGGACTACTGGCGCTTCAGCGACGACGCGCTGCGCCAGTGCTACCTCGCCGAGCAGGCCGTCCTGCGCCGCGTCACGCCGGACGTGCCGATCACCACGAACCTGATGCCGAACCACAAGCCGGTCGACGCCTTCGCCTGGTCCGAGCACATGGATGTGATGGCGCTGGATTACTACCAGGACCCGTACGAGGACGCTCCGCACCGCACCGCCGCGTACAACTTCGACCTGATGCGCTCGGCGCGCGGCGGCCAGCCGTGGCTGCTCCTGGAGCAGGCGCCCAGCGCGGTCAACTGGCGCCCGCGCAACAGCCCGAAGCAGCCCGGCCGGATGCGCCTGTGGAGCTGGCAGGCCGTCGCGCAGGGAGCCGACGCGGTCCTCTACTTCCAGTGGCGCCAGTCGCGCGGCGGCGCCGAGAAGTACCACTCGGCGATGGTGCCGCACGCCGGAACCGACACCCGCATCTTCCGCGAAGTCTCCGACCTGGGAAGGGAGTTGGCATCGGTTCCGGAGATCGCAGGGACCCGCTCGACCGCCGACGCCGCGCTCCTCACCGACTGGAACAGCTGGTGGGCCCTTGAGCTGGACTCGCATCCCTCCACGGCGCTGAACCAGGCCGAGATCAACCTCGCGCACCACCGCGCCCTGCTCGACGCGGGCGTGCCGTGCGACGTCGTCCCGCCGGACCGCGACCTCTCCTCGTACAAGCTCGTCGTCGTGCCGAACCTGTACCTGCTCAGCCAGGAGAACGCCGAGCGGCTCGCGGACTACGTCGAGGGCGGCGGACACCTCGTCGTGTCCTTCTTCTCCGGCATCGTCGACGCGTGCGACCGCGTCGAACTCGGCGGCTACCCGGCCCACTTGCGGCGCCTGCTCGGCATCCGTACGGAGGAGTTCTGGCCACTCGACGAGGGCCAACACCTCACCATTGGCGGCGAGTTGACCGGACGCGCCGACCTGTGGTCCGAGGCCGTCGACCTGGAGGGCGCCGAAGCGGTCGCCGTCTTCGAGGACGGCGAACTCGCGGGCCGCCCCGCCGTCACCCGCCACACGTACGGCGAAGGCACCGCCTGGTACCTGGGCACCCGCCTCGAACCAACAGCCCTCCGGGCCCTGTTGGATCGTGCGCGCACGGAGGCCGGCGTGGCCCCCGTCCTCCCGAACCTGCCCGCGCAGGTGCAGGCCACCGTGCGCGAGGGCGAGGGCGGCCATTTCCTGTTCCTCCTCAACCACGACGAGACCGAGACGCAGGTCTCCCTCCCGACACCGATGCGCAACCGCCTCACAGCGGACTCGGCCCCCACCACCCACATCACACTGCCGGCCTACGGCGTCGCTGTACTTGTTCCAAGCCCCTGCGGCGATTGAGCAGCGGGGTCCGGGGCAGCGCCCCGAGACCGCAACGCCGTGAGACCGCACCGCGCACTCTGACAAGGAGGTCAGATGCCCCAAACACCCACCCGGCGAAAGGTCCTCACATGGGCCACCGCCACAGCCGCGCTCCCCGCCCTAGCGGCTTGCGGCGAATCCGCCGGCTCCTCGCGTATGTCGAAGGACCACGGCCGCAAGCCGGGCCAGAAGGTCACTCTCAGATTCTGGACGTGGGTGCCGCTGCAAAAGGCGGTGGCGCTGTGGAACAAACGCAACCCGGACATCCAGGTCGTGGTGCAGTTGCTGCCCGGCGGCACCACGGGCGGCTACCAGAAGATGCACTCGTCCCTGAAGGCCGGCAATCCGGCCGACCTGGCCCAGGTCGAGTACTACGCGCTCCCCGAGTTCATGCTCGACGGCGGCCTGACGAACCTGAGTGACTTCGGGGCAGACAAGCTCAAGGACAGGTACGTCGACTGGCAGTGGAAGCAGGGCGTCTTCGCGGGCAAGACGTACGCGATCCCGCAGGCCTCGGGCCCCATGGGCCTCTTCTACCGCAAGGACCTCCTGAAGAAGTGGGACATCGACGTCCCGCGGACCTGGGACGAGTACCGGCGCGCCGCCAAGCAGGTCAAGAAGCACGGCTCGTACATGACGGCCTTTCCGCCGGCCAACGCCCAGTGGTTCGCCTCCTTCGCCTGGCAGCGTGGCGCCCACTGGGTGCGCACGGAGGGCGACACCTGGATCGTCGACCTGACGTCCCCGGAGTCGCTCGAGGTCGCCGACTACTGGGACGGCCTGGTCCGCGACGGCCTCGCCCTTCCCACGCAGGACTCGCAGAGCGCCTTCTTCAAGGGGCTGCAGAGCGGGCAGCTGGCGACCTGGCCGGCCGCCCAGTGGTACGACGCGCTGATCCGCGGCAACGCCCCGCGCACCAAAGGCAAATGGGCCGTGGCCGAACTGCCGCAGTGGGAGGCGGGCGCCCACGCCTCCGCCAACTGGGGCGGCTCCTCCACCGCCATCCTTCAGGGCAGCCAACACCCCGTCGAGGCACTGAAGTTCGCACACTGGCTGAACACCGATCCAGACAGCCTGAAGCTGCTCGTCGCGGCCGGGTACGGCTGGCCCGCGGCCAAGATCGACCTGGCCGAAACGCCGCTCGGCAAACCGGACCCGTTCTTCGGTGGCCAGCGCTACAACGAGGTCTTCCAGCTCTCCGACCGCAACGTCGACACCTCCTGGCGGTACGCGCCGACCACCACACCGTCCTTCGCCCACATCCAGGACAACATCGGCCTGACCCTCGGGGGAAGCGGCACGTTCGCGGACGCACTCAGGGACGCCGAGGACAAGTTCGTCGACGACCTCAAGGCCAAGGGTCTGAAGGCGAGGAGCGCACGATGACGACATCATCCGTGAAGTCCGCGCGGCCCGGTGCCGGCGACTCCGCGCGACCGGACGCGGCCCCGAAGGCCACCGGCCGCCGGCGCACCCGCCGCGCCCGACCCGACCGCAAGGCGTGGCTGTTCCTCGGCCCGTTCCTCGCGGTCTATCTGTTCGCGATGATCATCCCGGTGTTCTACGCGATCTACCAGAGCCTGCTGACAGTCGAACGCTCGGGCCCGCTCGGGCTCGGCGCGCCGAAGGTCGTCTTCGGCGGCCTCGACAACTACGCCTTCGCACTCCAACAGGACGTCTTCATCGAGGGATTCGGCCGGGTGCTGCTCTTCGGGATCGTGCAGGTCCCGGTGATGCTGCTGCTCGCGCTCGGCCTCGCGCTGCTGCTCGACCAGATCTCCGACCGCTGGGCGGGCCTGATGCGGGCCACGTACTTCCTCCCGTACGGGATCCCCGGCGTGATCGCGACGATCCTGTGGGGCTTCCTCTACGTCCCCGGCATCAGCCCGATCACCGAGCTCCTCGGCGACCTCGGCTTCCAGCCGGACTTCCTCGGCTACGACAACGTGCTGTGGTCCATCGTGAACATCGCGATCTGGGAGTTCGCCGGCTACAACATGCTGATCATCGTCGCCCAACTCAAGTCGATTCCCGGCGAGTTGTACGAGGCGGCCAGGATCGACGGCGCGGGCCCCTGGCAGATCGCCCTGCGCATCAAGATCCCGCTGGTGCGCCCGGCCCTCATCCTCACCTGCGTGTTCTCGATCATCGGCACGATGCAGCTGTTCGGCGAGCCGCTGGTCCTGAGGAAGATCGCCCCGGCGGTCACCACCGACTACACACCCAATCTCAGCGCGTACTTCGACGCCTTCCTCAACGCCAACATCTATGTAGCGGCGGCCAAATCGGTGATCCTCGCGGTGGTCGCGATGGTCCTGTCCTTCGGCTTCCTCAGCCTCGTCACCCGCAAGCAAAGGAGCGAACGGTGAGCGTCGCCGACCCCAGGAAACCCGCTGTCACACCGGCCGACCCCCCGCGCCGCATCACACCGGGCCGCATCCTGCTCGTCGCGGTCCTCACCATCGCCGCGATCTACTTCCTGGTTCCGGTGTACTGGTTGATCGTCGCCGCGACGAAGAACAATGACAGCCTCTACGGCTCGTTCGGCTTCTGGTTCGACAACCCACAGCTGTTGCACAACCTCGGCAACGTGTTCTCGTACGACCACCACATCTACCTCCAGTGGACGCTGAACTCCCTGCTGTACGCCGGGGTGGGCGCGGTACTCGCCACGCTGTTCTCGGCGGCGGCCGGCTTCGCGCTCGCCAAGTACCGTTTCCGGGGCCGCGAGGCGGTGTTCAAGTTCGTCCTGGCGGGCGTGCTGCTCCCGTCGACGGCCCTCGCGCTCCCCCTGTACCTCCTCTTCACCAAGCTGCATCTGACGGACACGTACTGGGCAGTTCTGATCCCCAGCATCGTCAGCCCCTTCGGCGTCTACCTCTGCCGCATCTACGCCGAGGCGTCGGTCCCCGACTCCGTCCTTGAGGCCGCGCGGGTGGACGGCGCCGGCGAGGAGCGCATCTTCGCGACGCTGGTCCTGCGCATCATGACGCCGGCCCTCGTGACCGTCTTCCTCTTCCAGTTCGTGCACATCTGGAACAACTACTTCTTGCCGTTGGTGATGCTTTCCGACGACCGCAAATACCCGATCACGCTCGGCCTGGTCACCTGGCAGACGACCGCCGACCGGGTCCCGGAGCTGACGCAGTACACCATCGGCGGCGCCTTCGTCTCCGTCATCCCGCTCGCCGTCGCGATGCTCGTCCTCCAGCGCTTCTGGCGCACCGGTCTGACCGAGGGAAGCGTCAAGGAGTAAGGAGCACAAGGCTTGAAGATCACCCGATTCGAGACCTTCGCCGTCCCGCCCCGCTGGCTGATGTGCCGGATCGAGACGGACGACGGTCTCGTCGGCTGGGGCGAGCCGGTGGTGGAGGGCCGCGCCGACACCGTCCGCACGGCCGTCCACGAACTCGCCGACCAGTTCCTGATCGGCGCGGACCCACTGCGCGTCGAGGACCACTGGCAGTTGATGACCAAGGGCTCGTTCTACCGGGGCGGCCCGGTCCTCTCCAGCGCCGTCGCGGGCCTCGACCAGGCGCTGTGGGACATCGCGGGCCAGGCGTACGACGCACCCGTGCACCAGCTCCTGGGCGGACCCGTACGCGAGCGGGTGCGCGCCTACTGCTGGGTGGGCGGCGACGAACCGGCCGAGCTGCGCGACCAGATCGCCGAGCAGGCGGCGGCCGGCTTCACGGCGGTCAAGATGAACGGTGCGGGCCGCACGAACCGACTGCCGACCGTCGCCGAACTCGACGGCATAGCGGCCCGCGCCTCGGTGGCCCGCGAAGTCCTGGGCCCCGAGGGGGACTTCGCGGTCGACTTCCACGGCCGGTTCACGGTGGCGGGCGCGGTCCGCGCGGCGGCGGCGCTCGAACCGTACGGTCCGATGTTCGTCGAGGAGCCGGTCCTGCCCGAGTACACGCACCGCATCGGCCGGGTGGTGGAGTCGACGACGACGCCGGTCGCGACGGGTGAGCGGCTCTACTCCCGTACGGAGGTGCTCCCGGCCCTGCGATCGGGGGTGGCGGTCGTGCAGCCGGACCTCTCGCACGCGGGCGGCATCTCGGAGTCGCGGCGCATCGCCTCGCTCGCCGAGACCTTCGACGCGCTGGTCGCCCCGCACTGCCCGCTCGGCCCGATCGCTCTGGCTGCGAGCCTCCAACTGGCCTTCTGCACCCCGAACTTCCTCATCCAGGAACAGTCCATCGGCATCCACTACAACAACGGCTCCGAACTCCTCGACTACGTGGCGGACCCCGAGGTCTTCCGCTTCCACGCGGGCCACTTCGCCCGCCCCACCCTGCCGGGGCTCGGTGTGCGGATCGACGAGAAGGCGGTCCGCGCGGCGGACGGCTCGGCGGCGAGCTGGCACAACCCGGTGTGGCGGCACGGGGACGGGTCGTTCGCGGAATGGTGACACCTGCGCGGCCTCGGAATGGTGACACTTCCGCGCCGGTGAGGCCTCGCATCCGAATGGCCCTCATTCCGCACGCGTATGAGAACTGACGCCTGAACACCCCCTGTGGTCGACTCGGAACGATCGCGTTCGCGATCGCTTCCGAGCCGGACACAGAAGGGGGCACACGTGCACCAGGACGAGGCGGCGGGGCCCGGCGGGCGGACCGTGGTGGTCACGGGTGGGACCAGCGGCATCGGTGCCGCGATCGCTCGGCGCTTCGCCGCCGACGGGGACGAGGTCGTCGCCGCGGGCCTCGACGCGGACCGGTGCGCCGGTGAACTCCCCACCGGCGTACGGGCCGTGGAGCTCGACGTCACACGGGCGGACGCGCTGGGCGCGTTCCTTGACGGGCTCGGCGGGCTCGACGTGCTGGTCAACGCGGCCGGGGTGATCGCCCGCGGCCGGGAGTACGAACCGGATGTCTTCGCCGACGTCGTCAGCGTCAATCTCACCGGCACGATGCGCAGTTGCGTCGCGGCCCGCAAGGCGCTCGCCGACACCGGCGGCTGCATCGTCAACGTCGCCTCCATGCTGAGCTACTTCGGCGGCCCCAAGGTGCCCGCGTACAGCTCCAGCAAGGGCGGGGTGATGCAGCTGACGAAGTCCCTCGCCGTGGCCTGGGCGGACCAGGGAATCCGGGTCAACGCGGTGGCGCCCGGCTGGATCCGCACCCCGCTCACCCAGTCGCTGCAGGAGGACCCGGAGAACAGCCGCCGCATCATCGACCGCACCCCGATGGGACGTTGGGGCACGCCCGCGGAGATCGCGGGGGCCGTCGCGTTCCTCGCGGGACCTGACGCCGGGTTCATCACGGGGGCCGTGCTCGCGGTGGACGGCGGTTATCTCGCCGCGTGACCCGCCGCCCGCCAACTCCCTTACCAGGAAAGGAACGTAACGCCATGTCACAGAGCCGAGGCCCGGTCATTCCCGTCTCCTCCGTCGTGCCACCGGAGATCGCCGTGGCGGCGCTGCCCGAGGACGAACGGGTGTGGGTGCCGCAGGCGCCGAACGTGTGGTTCCGGCCGCTGATGTTCAACACCGTGACCGGGCAGTGGTGCAACCTGCTGAAGGTGACCGCCGCCGGCATCGTGTCGAGGCACCGGCACCCGGGGGTCGTCTTCGGCTATGTCATCAAGGGCAAGTGGCACTACTACGAGCACGAATGGGTCGCCGAGGCGGGCCACTTCGTCTACGAGCCGCCCGGCGAGATCCACACGCTCGCCGTGCCCGAGGACTGCACCGAGATGATCACCTTCTTCAACATCACCGGCGCGATGGCCTACGTCGACGAGGACGGCGTCCAGACCGGCTACGAGGACACCTTCACGAAGATCGAGATGTGCCGCGAGCACTACGCGAAGGTGGGGCTCGGCGCGGAGTACGTGGAGCAGTTCATCCGCTGATGTCCAGGAAGGACGGCGGATGGGGTGATCACGCACCATTCTTTTGACGGTTCACCGAGGGTAGCGTTCCGGTCGATCTCGGTGACTGGAGACGTCATGGACCTCGGAAGCGTGCACCACTACCGCATCGACTGGATCGCCAGCTTCGTGGCGGTCGCCCGGCACGGCAGCTTCTCGGCCGCCGCCAAGACGCTCTACCGCTCCCAGCCGCGGGTGAGCAGCCACGTCGCCGCGCTGGAACGCCTCGTGGGGCGGCGGCTCGTGGACCGTTCCGTGCAGCCCGCGACGCTCACCCCGGAGGGGCGGGGGCTGCTTCCGCACGCGGAGGAGATCCTGCGGCGGCTCGACCTGATGGCTCAGAGCGCCGAGGGGGCGGTGTGCGGGACGGTCCGGCTGGGCTGCTACCCGAGCGTCGCCGCCTATCTGTACCCACGGGCGGTGCGGGCCCTGCGCGCCGCGTATCCGCGGGTGCGGCTCGTCCTGCACGAGGGCCCGAGCCTTGAGCTGGGCGAGCAACTCGTCGACGGGGGCGTCGATCTGGCCGTCAGACCGCTGCACCCGCTGGTCAGCTCGGACCGGGTGGCCAACCGCGTGCTGTGGCGCGAGCCGCTCGTCGCGGTCTTCCGCGCCGACCACCCGCTGGCCGGCGCGGCCGAGGTGGCGCTCGCGCAGACGGTGACCCAGCCAGTGATCAGCATCGGGGAGAGCGACGACGGGCACAGCCGCCAGTACGAGACCAACCTCGCCTTCGCCAACCTCGGCCTGCGGCCGGTGATCAGCGAACGCACCAACCAGCCGCAGACGTTGATCTCCCTGGTCCGGCACGGGCTCGGTGTCGGTGTCACCAACGCGCTGGCCATGACGACCGCCGACACCGAGGGCGTCGCCCTGGTCCCGATCCGGGACGCCGGCTGCGAGCGGGCCGTCGCCACCTGGTGGCGGACCGGCGAGGAGTCGCCCGCGGTCGCGGCGGTGCGGGAGTGTCTCGACCGGCTGCCGGGGCCCACCTGGCCGTGGACCGCCTCGGCCGGGCGCGCGCCATCCGCTAGTCGAATAGCCGCATTCGCGAGCGAACGCTGACGGCCCATCAGTGCGCTCCTACGGTTGCCCCCAGTCGAATTCGCCGACATGGACAGGAGCACATCCCGCATGGCCAACTCCTTCTCTTCCGAGACCATCGAGGCGTTCCGCCCGATCGCCACGGCGTCGGTCGCCGACGCGGTCGAGCAGTTCGGAGCGCGCGGCTACCTCTCCGGCACCATCCGCCAGGTCCTGCCCGGCAAGCTCGTCGGCCCGGCCGTCACCGTCCTGGAGGTCCCCTCCCCCGAGCCCGCCCCGCCGGAGCACGCGCTGCGGGCCATCGACGAGTCGCCGCCGGGCAGCGTCGTCTGCATCGCGGCGGGCGGCGCCGACGTCGCGGTGTGGGGCGGCCTGATGAGCGCGGGCGCCGTCGCCAACGGCGTCGCGGGCGCGGTCCTCGACGCGGGCGTGCGCGACATCGAGGAGATCCGCCGCGACTACCCGCAGTTCCCCGTCTACGCGCACGGCGGCGTGCCGGCCACCACCGTCGGCCGCTACCGCACGGTCAGTCTCAACGAGCCGGTGGAGATGGGCGGTACGCGGGTGTGCCCGGGCGACCTGATCGTCGCGGACAGCGACGGCGTGGTGTGCGTGCCCGCCGACCGCGTACCCCAAGTACTGGAAGCGGCGCAGGAGATCGAGCGGCGGGAGCGCGAACAGACCGCCCTGATCCTGGAATCGGGCTCGCTACGGGGCGGGCTCGAGAAGTACCACCGGATCTGAGGCGGCGTGGACATCCTCGCGGCCGGAGAGCCGCTGCTTGAGTTCAACACGTCCACGGACGCCCCGGGGCCGGTCGGCGCGGGCGCCTCCTTCACCGTCGGGCACGGCGGTGACACCTCCAACTTCTGTGTGGCCGCCCGCCGTTCCGGCGCCGACACCGGGTACATCACCCGCATCGGCGACGATGACTTCGGCGCCGCGTTCCTGCGGCTGTGGGAGCGGGAGGGCGTCGCGACCGACCACGTGATCCGCGAACCGGACGGGCGGACCGGGATCTACTTCATCGCCCGTACGCCGACCGAGAGTTCCTTCACGTACTACCGGGCGCGGTCCCCCGCCAGCCGGCTCGCACCGGCCGACATGCCGGCGGAAGCCATCGCGCGGGCCCGTCTCCTGCATCTGAGCGGCATCACCCAGGCGATCTCCACGTCCGCCTGCGACGCCGCCTTCCACGCGATGCGACTGGCCCGGGACAACGGCACGTTGGTCAGCTACGACCCCAACATCCGGCCCGCGCTGTGGCCCGCCGAACGGGCCCGCGCGGTGGTGCTGCGCAGCATCGAGCTGTGCGACATCGCGCTGCCCAACCTCGCCGAGGGGCGGCTGCTCACCGGGCTGCACGCCCCGGACGACGTCCTCGCGGAGTTCGTGCGGCGCGGCCCCTCGATCGTCGTCCTGAAGATGGGTGACCGGGGGGCGCTCCTCGCGCACGACGGGACGGTCACCCGCATCCCGCCGCACCCGGTCGACCCGGTCGACACCACCGGCGCCGGTGACACCTTCGACGGCGCCTTCGCGGCACACCTCCTGGCCGGGGCCACTCCGCCGGAGGCCGCCCGGTACGCGGCGGTCGCGGCGGCGCTGACCACGACGGGGCCCGGCGCCGTCACCCCGATCCCGCGCCGCGAGGACGTCGACGCCGCGCGCCACGGCCACGGCGCCGACCGGCCACCACCGTCAGCAAGTACACCGGTCCGATGAGGAGTTGAGAAGCCAATGGTTCGCGCCAAACGCCGTGTCGCCGTGGCGGCATGCTCGGGAATCCTGCTGCTCGCGGGGTGTTCCGACGGTTCCACCGTGGACGATGCCGTAGAGGGTGCGTCCGGCGCGGGCGCGGCGGCGCCGACCCGCGTCAGAGCGGGATATGTGTCCGCCGTCGACCAGATAGGCCTGCCGTCGGGGGTGGAGGCCGGGTACTTCGACGAGCAGGACCTCAACGTGAAGCTGGCCCAGCCGTACCCGACCGGCGTCGACGCGCTCAACGCGCTGCAAGCGGGCGAGGTCGACTTCATCCAGGTCGGCACGCCCGCGATCGCCGCCGCGCAGAAGGGCATCGACCTCTCCCTGGTCGGCAACTACACCGGCTCGTCCAGCCAGAAGAGCATCGACGAGACGATGGCCGTGGTCGCGGCCGCCAAGTCCGGCGTGGACGGCAAGGACCTCACGACGCTGCGCGGCAAGAAGATCGGCGTCTCCGAGGGCTCCATCAACCACCTGTATCTGCTCGGCCTGTTGCGCGAGGCCGGTCTGAAGACCAGCGACGTCAAGATCGTGAACACCGAGCCGCCGGACATGGCGGTCGCCCTCAAGACCGGCGGCATCGACGCCGCCATCGTCTGGGACCCGTTCCCCATCACGATCGTCGACCAGGTCGACGGCGCCAAGGAGGTGCTGCGGGGCGGCGGCCACATCCCGTTCATCGGCTACATCGTCACCACACCCTCGTACGCGAAGAAGCACCCGGAGGTCGTCGAGCGCTTCCTGACGGCGCGGGCGCGTACCGATCAGTGGATGCGCGAGAACCCCGAGGACGCGGCGGACTCCGCGACCAGGTGGCTGCCGGGCACGAAGAAGTCGGTGGCCGTGGAGGCGATGAAGCACAACGTGAAGCAGCTCGACCCGCGCTTCTCCGCCTGCAACTACCTCGCCCTCGACACCCAGGCCCGGCTGCTCGCCAAGCAGGGCGCCGTCAAGGCCGGCTTCGACGTCGACAAGTACTTCGACCCGAAGCCGATCCTCAAGGTGATGGCGGCGAACCCGAAGCTCTTCCGTGACCTGCCCGACGTGCCCAAGTCGGCGGCCGTCGAGGGCGGTTACCGCTTCGACCGGGCGAGCGCCACGAAGGCCTGCCCGTCGTGACCCCGCCGACGACGAAGGCGGCTCCCCCGCGCCCGGCGGCCGTCGTTCCGCGCCACGCCCGAAAGCCCCGCAAGCGACGCGGTTCCCGCCTCGGCCGCGCGCTCTGGTTCCTCGGACCGCTCGCCGCGCTCGTTCTCGCGTGGGCGGTGGCGGTGTCCGTCACGGGCACACCGATGCGGGTGTTCCCGCAGGTGAGCGACGTGTTCAGGGCGCTCGGTGACATGACGGCGAGCGGTGACCTGGCCCGGCATCTGGGCGCGAGCCTGCGGCGGATGGGCCTCGGGATCGTGCTGGCGCTGGTGACCGCGCTCCCCTTCGGCATCGCCCTCGGGTCGAGCCGCGCGCTGTCCGCGTTCTTCGCGCCGCTGCTGCGGTTCTCGGTGGCGCTCGCGGGCATCGCGTGGATCCCGGTGGCGACGCTGTGGTTCGGCTACGGCGACCGTGCGGTGATCTTCATCGTGTGGAACGCGATGTTCTTCGCGCTGACGTACAACGCGATGCTGGGCGTGCGCCAGATCCCCCTTCAACTGCTGCGCGCCGCACGCTCGTTGGGGACGGGCCGGATGCGGATGTTCTGGGAGATCCTGCTGCCGGGCGCCCTGCCGAGCATCGTCACCGGGCTGCGCGTGGGCCTCGGTTACGGCTGGCGCGGGCTCGTGGCCGCCGAGATCATCGCGGGCAGCGCGGGCCTCGGCTACGCGCTGTTCCAGGCGCAGAAGTACTTCCGCACCGACGTCATCATCGCCTCGATGGTGATCATCGGGGTGCTGTGGCTGCTGATGGACCGGCTGCTGCTCGCGCCCCTTGAGCGGCGCACGGTGGAGCGCTGGGGCATGACGGGGGTGAACCGCTGATGGCCGCACTGTCCACGGCACCCATGCCCGTGTGGCGACGCCTGCTGCGCAGCGGCACCGTCCGCACGCTCGGCCCGTTCGTACCGGTCGTCGTCCTGTGGTGGCTGCTCGCCGCGTTCGAGGTGTTCCCCCGGTCCTTCTTCGCGGGGCCCACCGCCGTGCTCACGACGCTCGGCGGCCTCCTGGAGAAGGGGATCCTGCCGGGCTATCTCTCCGACTCCCTGACCCGTCTCGCGTACGGCGTCGGGTTCGGGCTGCTCATCGGCCTGCCGCTGGGCTTCGCGGTCGCGATGATCGGCCGGCTGCGCCGGTTCTGCTGGCCGATCCTGCTGTTCTTCCAGGCGATCGCGGACATCGCGTGGCTGCCGATCGTCATCGTCTGGTTCGGCTTCAGCCTGACCGCCGTCACCTTCGTGATCGTCTACACCATCGTCTTCCCGCTGATGCTCAGCGTCGTCGCGGGCGTCGAGCAGGTGCCGCGCGAGCTGGTGCGGGCGGCGCGCAGCCTGGGCGCCGGGCGGTGGCGGGTGTTCGTCGAGGTGATCGTGCCGGGCTCGCTCCCGTCGGTGGCGGGCGGCATCCGCACCGGGCTCGGCTACGGCTGGCGGGCCCTGGTGGCCGCCGAGATCATCGTCGGCACCAGCGGGATCGGCTACATGATGTTCGACGCGCGCCGGGTCGGCGACATCAGCCAGGTCTTCCTCGGCATGGTCGTCCTCGGCTCGCTCTGGTACGCGCTCGACGCGCTGATTCTGGCCCCGTTCGAGCGGGCGACCGTCGAACGCTGGGGAATGGTACGCAGGTTGGAGGCCGACGGATGAGCTGGTGGGAGATCGACTCATGACCGCTCTGGAGATCAAGGCACTGCGCAAGGCGTACGCGGACGACTACAGCGGCGAGGAGGTCACGGCCATCGACGAGGTCTCCTTCGGCGTCCGGAAGGGCGAGTTCGTGTCGGTCCTCGGGCCGAGCGGCTGCGGCAAGACCACCGTCCTGAACATCGTCGCCGGGTTCGTCGAGGCGAGCGGCGGCACGGTCTCCGTGGACGGCGCGCCCGTGCACGGCCCTGGCCCCGACCGGGGCGTGGTGTTCCAGAGCCATGCCCTCTTCCCGTGGAAGACGGTGCTCGGCAACGTCGCCTTCGGCCCGCGCATGCGGGGCGTCCCGAAGCCCGAACGGGCCGCCCGCGCACGGGAGTTCCTCGACCTGGTCGGCCTCGGCGGCTTCGAGCACCGCTACCCGCACGAGCTGTCCGGCGGCATGCAGCAGCGGCTCGGCGTGGCCCGCGTGCTCGCCAACGAACCGGCGGTGATGCTCATGGACGAGCCGTTCGCGTCCATCGACGCGCAGACCCGACGCAAGCTGCAAGAGGACCTCACCGGCATCTTCGAGAGCCGCCGCCCCACGGTCTTCTTCGTCACCCACGACGTCGACGAGGCGGTGTTCCTCTCCGACCGCGTCGTCGTGCTCTCGCGGCGCCCCAGCCGGGTCAGGGAGATCGTCGACGTGCCGCTGCCCCGGCCACGGCGCTGGGACACCGCCGTGGCACTGCCGGAGTTCCGGGCCACCGTGGAGCGGGTCAACGCACTGCTGGCAGGGGAAGGGGATGAGGACGGTGCCGCCGAGGTCGTCGCTTCTTCGTAGAACCGCGAAGAGTCCTACGCTGCGCAAGATCGCGGTGGTGGTGCTCCTCGTACTCGTCTACCAGGTGTGGCTGACCGTGCAGGCAGGCGGAAAGGTCGCCCCCGGAGTCGGTGAACTCCACGATCCCCGGGGGCGGTTCGCGGTCGACGTCGAGCTCGGCTTCAAGCCCGAGCGCTACCACATCCTGCAACTGCAGAAGCACGGGCGCATCGCCGGCACGGACGGCCATGTGGTGCATCTGCGCGGGGTGGCGCCGGCCGGGGTCGACGCGCTGACCCGCGAGTACTGGATCGAGCACATCGAGGCGCCACCGGGGGCGCCGCGCTGAACACGCGTGCCGGACAGCCGGGTTCACGGTTCGGCACGGTATTCGGAAACCGTATCGGCCCTCCTCTGAAAGCCGGTCCCTTCTGGTCCGCGGTGCGCGGGCGACGGTAGACGAGAGGCATGCTCCGTTCCGATCTGCGTCTCGAATGGCTCGTCTCCTTCCTCGGCGTCGTGGACACCGGCAGCTTCAGTGCGGCGGCCGAGCTGACCCACCGCTCCCAGCCGCGCGTGAGCATGCATGTCGCCGCCCTCGAACGGGAGGCGGGGGTGCCGCTGTTCGACCGCGACCGGCGCCCGGTGACACCCACCGACGCGGGCGCCGTCCTCGCCGAGCACGCGCGGGCCATCCTGCGCCGGCTCGCCGGGGCCGAGGCCGCGATGGCCGGGTACCGCGGCGCCGCGCGGGGCGTGGTGACGCTGGGCAGCTACCCGAGCGCCAGCGTGGCGTTCGTGCCACAGCTCCTCGAACGCATGGCGCGTACCCGTCCCGCCATCAAAGTGGTCCTGGTCGAGCGCTCCACCCTGGAGCTCGACGCGGCGCTCGCGAGCGGCGAGGTGGACATCTGCCTGCGCCCGATGGCACCTCCGCCGGGCCCTTCGGTGGAGTCGCGGCCGCTGTGGTGGGAGGGCCTGATCGCGGTCCACCGGCCCGACCACCTGCTGGCGGAGCTGCCGGAGCCACTGCCGCTCGCCGCGGTGGCCGCACACCCCCTGATCACCATCGGCCGGCTCGGCTCGTCCGAGGCGATGGGCTTCGAGACGTACCGGGCCTTCAGCGAACGCGGCCTCGAACCCAACGCCGTCCAGGCCACCAACCAGCCGCAGACCCTCATCTCGCTGGTCCGCAGCGGCCTCGGCATCGGTGTCACCAACCTCCTCGCCGTCGCCACCGCAGACACCTCGGGCGTCGTCGCGCGCAGGCTCGACGTGCCCTGCGGACGCCGGGTCGCGGTGCACTGGTCCACCACCCGGACCCTGACCCCGCCCGCGCGCACCCTGCTGCGCGAGATCGAGGCATCGGAGGCGCCACCTGGCACCCGGGACCTGACGGGAGACACCCCGCAGGGTTCGTCCACCGGTTCATCCACCGGTTCATCCAACTTGCGAATACCCGCATCAGCACGACGCGCTTAACGCCGGACGACGGCGTTCCTAGCGTGTGTTCAACACCGGTCAACGAGGCGGAAGTTGAGGGTTCGGATGCGTACTGACCCAGTCACACGTCGCACCATGCTCGGCCGGAGCGCAGCGGCCGGCGGGGCGCTCACGCTCGGCGCGCTGCTCCCCGGGGAGGCGATGGCCGCCGGCAGGTCCACCGGCACCGCCGATGCCACCGCCAACGCCGCCGCCGCCGCGAAGAAGGGTGGCTACGAGCGGATCGGCGTCCGCCCCCTCATCAACGGCCGGGGCACCTACACCGTCCTGAGCGGTTCGCTGATCCTGCCGGAGGTGCGTGAGGCCATCGACGCGGCCTCCCGGCAGTACGTGCAGCTGGACGAGCTGGCCGACGGCGTGGGCAGACGGCTCGGCGAGCTGACCGGAGCCGGGTTCGGCATGGTCAGCTCCGGCTGTTCGGCGGCCCTGACGCACGCGTCCGCGGCCTGCACGGCGGGCGGCAACCCGGACCTGCACATCCAGATCCCGGACCTGCGCGGCTTCACCAAGACCGAGGCGGTCATCCCCAAGCACTCCCGGAACGTGTACGAGGCCGCGATCAGCGCCGTCGGCCTGAAGGTCGTCGAGGTCGACACACGCGAGGAGATGAAGGCGGCGCTCGGCCCGCAGACCGCGCTCGTCTACGTCTTCGCGATGCCCCGCGTCGACGAGAGCGAGCTGGACCTGAAGACCATCGCCGAGCTCGCCCACGCCGAGGACGTGCCGGTCCTGGTCGACGCCGCAGCGGAGGTCCTCACCATCCCCAACGTCCATCTGGAGCGCGGAGCCGACCTCGTCGCGTACAGCGGCGGCAAGGCGCTGCGCGGACCGCAGTCGGCGGGCATGCTGCTCGGCCGCGAGGACCTGGTGCGCGCGGCCTGGGTGCACAGCGCGCCGCACCACGGCTACGCCCGCGGCTTCAAGGTCGGCAAGGAAGAGGCCATGGGCATGCTCGCGGCCGTCGAGATGTGGGTGCGCCGCGACCACAAGGCCGAGTACGCGAAGTGGACCTCGTGGCTGAAGACCATCGCCAAGCGGGTCTCCGCCGCGGTGCCGGGTGTCACCTCCGAACTCGTCCAGCCGGAGGGCCTGTCCAACCGCACACCCACGCTCAACCTGTACTGGGACGCCGAGAAGCGCGGCGTCGTCGGCCAGACGATCGTGGACGCCCTGTGGGAGGGCGAGCCGCGCATCGCCATCAACCCGGCGAGCGGAAAGAATCCGGGGCAGTCGGGCCTGGCCGTCACCCCGTACATGCTGGAGCCCGGCGACGAGAAGACCATCGCCGACCACATCGTCAGGCGGCTCAAGAACCCGCCCCCGGCCCCCGCGAAGCCGAAGCCGCCCTCCGTCGACGCGAGCGGCACCTGGTCCCTGGAGATCACCTACGCGGCCGGTTCCTCCAGCGAGCACGGGCTGACGCTGAAGCAGGACGGCGCGAAGCTCACCGGCACCCACCGCGGCGACTTCGTCTCGCGCGCCGCCACGGGATCCGTCAGCGCCGACGAGGTGACGGTGCGCAGCTCGTACGGGGAGGAGCACGGCGACTCCCTCTCGTACGCCTTCACGGGGAAGCTCTCCGGCGACGAGATGAGCGGCCGCGTCGATCTGGGCGAGTACCTCAAGGGCAGCTGGAAGGCGACCCGCACGTCCTGAGCCCCATCCCCTCACCATTCTCACCTTCATCGGAGGACGCGTGACCTCGAACCGACGTGACTTCATCCGTAGGGCCCCCGCAGTGGCGGCCATCGCCGCCGTACCGGCCGTGGCGGGCGCGGGCACCGCCTCGGCGGCCGACACCCAGCACGGCAAGCCGGACAAGCCGCGCAAGGAGGTGCACTACCCGGACGGCGCGGAGCCGCCGGAGAACCCCCTGTTCAGCCCCATCGTCACGTACGGCTCGATGGTCTTCATCTCCGGTATCGGCGCCCACTTCGAGGGTGACATCCGCGCCCACACCGACCACGTGCTGAACGAGGTGGAGCGCTATCTGGAGTCCGTGGGCTCCTCGATGAAGAAGGTCCTCAAGATCAACGTCTATCTGAACACCCTCGACGACTACGACGGGATGAACGAGGTCTTCCTCGGCCGCTGGGGCCCGGAACCGGGCGTGCGCACGACGATCGCGGCGGCGGCCGGCATCCCGGGCGACTCGCTGGTCGAGATCGACTGCATCGCCGTCATCTGAGTCATCCCACCGGTCCGAGTCATCCCACCGGACCGATCACCGGTCCGAGTCGTCCCACCGGACCGAACGACGAGGGAGTCCTCATGCACATAAGACAGCGGGCCCACTGGCTGGCGGTCCCGGCGGCCCTGACGCTGGTGCTCGGCGCGGCGACGGCGAGCGCTCTGGCGCCTTCGACAGCGGCCGCGACATCGCAGGCCGAGGCCTACGACCTGGTGATCGAGCGCGGCCATGTCATCGACCCGAAGAACCACGTGGACGCGGTCCGCGACGTCGCGGTCAACGGCGGGAAGATCGCGAAGGTGGCGAAGGACATCGACTCCTCCGCCGCGAAGCAGACCGTCGACGCGGCCGGTGCGTACCTCACACCCGGCCTGATCGACCTGCACGCCCACCTGTTCCCCGGCCCCGAGGACGACTACGCGAACGGCAAGAACGGGGTGTCGCCCGACGGCTTCACGTTCCGCTCCGGTGTCACCACCGCGGTGGACGCGGGCTCCTCGGGAGCGGCCAACTTCGAGCTGTTCAAGAAGAACATCATCGACCGGTCCCAGACCCGGGTCCTCGCCTTCCTGAACATCGTCGGCAAGGGCATGGGCGGCGCCAAGGTCGAGCAGGACGTCAGCGACATGAAGCCGGGGCCCGCGGCCGAGAAGGCCGCCGAGCACCCGGACACCGTCGTCGGCATCAAGACCGCGCACTACGAGGGCAAGGACTGGGCCGCCGTCGACAACGCGGTCGAGGCGGGCGACAAGGCGGACCTCCCCGTCATGGTCGACTTCGGCGCCAACCACCCCGAGCGGCCGATCGAGCAGCTCCTCGGCGAGAAGCTGCGCCCCGGTGACATCTACTCGCATGTGTACTCGGGCCTGCGCAACGAGCTGCTCGACAGTGGCAAGCTCAATTCGGGCCTGCACAAGGGCCGGGAGCGCGGTGTGCTGTTCGACGTCGGGCACGGCGGCGGCAGCTTCAGCTGGGACGTGGCGGTCGAGGCGATGAAGGAGGGCTTCGCGCCCGACACCATCTCCACCGACCTGCACATCACCAGCATGAACGCCGGCATGAAGGACATGCCGAACATCATGGGCAAGTTCCTCACGCTCGGCATGCCGCTGAAGGACGTGGTCGAGGCCTCCACCTGGAAGCCCGCGAAGGCCGTCGGCCGCGCCGACCTGGGCAATCTCTCGGTCGGCGCCCCGGCCGACCTGGCGATGTTCTCCCTCGACAAGGGGAAGTTCGGCTACGTCGACAGCTTCGGCTACCGGATCGACGGCAGCCGCAAGCTCACCACTCAGCTGACCGTCCGCGACGGCAAGGTGGTGTGGGACCTGAACGGGAAGTCCGCGAAGAAGTGGACACCGGGCGCCAAGCCGGACACCGGGGAACACGAGCACTGAGCGGCGGACACATGTACGGACACATGTGATGCACAGGGTCCCGGTCGTCGGCCGGGGCCCTGTTCACCGCTGTGACCAGCATGCGGACAAATGGACGAACCCCTTCCGGTGGCTGCATACGATTCTGCGGAACACACCACCCGCAGCACACCACCCGCAGCAACCAGCGCCAGCACACCAGCACCCCGGAAGGCCCCCGTGAGCACCACTTCCTCCCTGCCCTCACCCACGCCGGCGGAGGCGGCGTCCGGCCCCGTGCCGATCCGGTCCGCGGCCGACGTCTCCGATCTCGTCAACTCCGGCACGGCGAGCGGCAAGCACGCCCGGATGATCGTGATCATCGCGCTCGGCGGCATCTTCCTGGACGCGTACGACCTCAGCTCGCTCGCGTACGGGCTGCCGGACATCACGAAGCAGTTCGGCCTCAGCCCCACGATGGCCGGCGTCGTCACCGCCTCGATCAGTGTCGGCTCGCTGATCGGCGCGCTCGTCGGCGGCTGGCTCGTGGACCGAATAGGCCGCTACCGGGTCTTCATGGCCAACATGCTGTTCTTCGTCGTCACCGCGTTGGTGTGTGCCGTGGCCCAGGACGCGTGGACGCTGATCGGCGCCCGTTTCGTGATGGGCATCGGCGTCGGCATGGACATCCCGGTCGCCATCGCGTTCCTCGCCGAGTTCTCCCGGCTGCGCGGCAAGGGCAGCAAGGGCTCGCGCACGGCCGCCTGGTCGCCCGCCTGGTACGCGGCGACCAGCGGCTGCTACCTGGTCATCATGGCGCTGTACTTCCTGCTGCCCGACGCCCACCTGGGCTGGCTGTGGCGCTTCACCGTCGGCTTCGGCGCGATCCCCGCGCTCGTGGTCCTGCTGCTGCGCCGCCGCTATATGAACGAGTCCCCGACCTGGGCCGCCGACCAGGGCGACCTGGAGGGCGCGGCCGGCATCCTGCGGCAGTCGTACGGTGTCGAGGCCTACGTCCCCGATGACGTCGAGGGGAAGACGGAGCGCCCGCGGCGCCCCGGACTCGCGTCCTACGCGCGCCTGTTCAAGGGCCCGTACCGCACCCGCACCATCCAGTCCGTGGTGGTCGGCGTCGCGGAGACCTTCGGCTACAACGCCGTCGCGTTCGGGCTGCCGATCATCATCGCCACGCTCATGACGCAGGGCCCGCTGACCACCATCGCGTCGTCCTTCACCCTGAACCTCGTCTTCGCCCTGACCGGCGGACTGCTCGGCATCCGCTGGGCGTCGACGAAGGGCGCCTGGCCGATGATGTCGCTCGGCTTCGCGATCCAGCTGGTGGCGATCACCGTGCTGGCGCTCATCGGTCAGCCGTCGGGCACGGCCTTCGTGACGGCGGGCATCCTGATGCTCGGGGCGTTCATGTTCGCCCAGGGCTTCGGCCCCGGCGCACACATCATGAGCTACGCCTCGCTGGGCTTCCCCACGTCGATGCGCGGCGTCAGCATCGGCTTCAACCAGGCGGTACTGCGCCTCGGTTCGACGCTCACGCTGTTCTTCTTCCCGATCCTCAGCACCGGCCTCGGCACGGGGGTGTACTGGGTGATCCTCGGCGCGCCCGTCCTCGGCCTGATCGCGCTGCTCGTGAAGCGCTGGGAGCCGGTGGGCTTCGACGCGGACGCGGAGGAGCGGGAGCTCAGAGCCGGTGTCTGACCCCCCGTCGTCCGCCCGAAGGGCGGGCGCAGCGGCGGTCGGTGCGTGGCCTCGGCGTGCGGCGCCACAGGTCATGTAGCGGAGCTACCTGTCCTGTGGCGCCGTGCGGCGAGGGTGCGTGCCGGGCGTCGGGGCGCAGACGGGGGGTCAGACACCGGCTCTCAGTCTCCGGTCGACCTGATCAGTCACCCGTCGACCTGATCAGTCGCCCGTCGATCTGAGGGGTACCGCGCCCACGCTGTGGCCGCGCCGGTCGAGCAGTCGGCCGGCGTGCTTCAGCGTGCGCAGCACCACCGCGCGTTCCGTGATGCGCAGGCCGAGGTCGGCGAGGCGCCGGTTGAGGAGGGCCTCCGTGGTGTGCACCTCGGCGAGCGTGCGCAGCCAGATGTCCAGGATGAGGTTGTGGGTGCCCGCGGTGATGCTGCACATCCGTAGGCCGGGAAGTGTGCGCAGGGCCTGCACGGCGGGGTCCAGGTTCTCGGCGGGCACGGACCCGAAGTAGACGGCCGACACGGGGAATTCCGTCAGCGGCCGGGCCAGCGTGCACCGCAGCGAGAGCCGCCCGCCCGCGGTCAGCACCCGCAGCCTGCGCCGGACCGTGGCGGTGCTCGCCCCGGTGGCACGGGCCAGGCCGGACAACGGCATCCGCCCGTCCGTGCCGAGCGCGTGCGCGATGCGCCGGTCGATGGGACGTATCGGCTCGTCGGGGACGGGGCTCTCGACGGCTGTGTTCCTGGGGGACTCGGGCCGCAGCACCGCGCGCTGGCTCGGCGTGAGGCTCCGCAGCCGCCACTGCGCGCCCTCGAAGGGCACCGCCGTGATGACATGGATCCGGGTGCCGCGCACACCGGGCAGCCGGGAGATCCGCTCCCCGGTGTACCGGGCGAGGTCGTCGAACGACGAGGCGCCCACGATGGCCAGCAGATCGCGCCCGCCGGACGTCTGCTTGAGGCTGAGCATCCGGGAGTCCGCGGCGAGCGAGGTCAGCGCCTCCTCTGGCAGATGCCCGCCGGTGTCTATCTCGACCTGCGCGTACACCGATCCCTCGTCGCGGTCGAGCGCGAGATACCCGTCGACCCAGGCGGCACCGCTGCGCGCGAGCCGCTCCCAGCGCCGGGCGGCGGTGACGGGGTCGATGTCGAGGGCCTCGCCGATGAGCGTCCAGGGGGCGCGGGTGTTGACCTGGAGGGCGTGCACGAGCGCGAGATCGAGCTCGTCGATCCGGGCGCGGTCGACCACAGAAGGTTCTGAATGCTGCGTGTTCACGGTGGCCGAAATCCTGCACAGATCGTTGGGCTAGGTCAGGTTCCTGCGATTTTACGTGTTCGTCATCGCCGAATCCGACAGTGTTCGCTCATGAGTTCCCAACAGCCTTCCTCGCTCCGTATCACCAACGCCCGCCTGATCGACGGCACCGGCGCCGCGCCCGTCGAGAACGCCACACTCGTCGTCGACGCCGAGGGCCTCATCACCCACGCGGGACCGGCGGCGACGGCGCCGGACGCCCAACCCGGCGTACGCACCATCGACGCCGGAGGCCGCACACTCCTCCCCGGCTTCATCGACACCCACGTCCACCTCGGTGTCGAGTCCGCGCGCCAGATGGTGCGCCGCTACGAGCAGGACACCACGGTCGAGACCTTCCGCACCGCCGAGCGGCTGCGCGCGACCCTGGACGCGGGTGTCACCACCGTGCGCGACCTGGGCGGGCTGCCGGCGGGCTACCGCACGGCCGTCGAGCAGGGCCTGACCACAGGACCGCGCATCCACACGGCGGTCCGCATCCTCAGCCACACCGGCGGCCACGCCGACTTCGCCACCGAGTGCGGCTTCGACCCGAGCTCCGGGATGGGCGAGATCGCCGACACCCCGGACGAGGTGCGGCTCGCGGTGCGCAAGCTGCTGCGCTCGGGCGCCGATGTCATCAAGGTGTGTGCCACGGGCGGCATGTCGAGCCCCTACGACCACCCCGACGACGAGGGCCTGACCGAGGACGAGATCCGTACGGTCGTCGAGGAGCTGGCCCGGCACGGCGGCCGCCCGGTCGCCGCGCACGCGCAGGGCACCGCGGGCATCCTCAACGCGATCCGCGGCGGTGTCACCAGCGTCGAGCACGGCTACGGCATGTCGGCGCAGGCCCGTGAACTCGCGGGCGAGCGGGGCACGTTCGTCGTCCCGACGCTCTCCACGGTCTTCGACGGCATCGACAAGGCCACCATGGAGCCGTACCACTACGAGAAGAAGATCCGCTGGTCCGGCATCACCAAGGAGAACATCTCCGCGGCGATCGCCGAGGGCGTGAAGATCGCCATGGGCACGGACGCGGCGATGGTCCCGCACGGCCGCAACCTGCGCGAGCTCACCCACCTCGTGGCCCTCGGCATGACACCGCTTCAGGCGATCACCACGGGCACCCGCTCCGCCGCCGAACTCCTCGGCCTGGACACCGAGATCGGCACACTGGAGCCGGGCAAGCGGGCCGACCTGGTGCTGTGCGAGGGCGACCCGCTCGCCGACATCGCGCTGCTCGCCGACCCGGCGAACGTCGTGCTCGTCGCGCAGGGCGGCACACTCCGCAAGAACGGTCTTGGGACATGACGACACAGGCACCGGCCCCCGAACAGGCCCCCACCAGACGGGGGTTCATCGACAAGGCCATGTCCGGCATCGAGCGGGTGGGCAACAAACTCCCCCACCCGGTCCTCCTCTTCCTCGGTCTGTTCGTCATCGTCGGCGCCGCGTCCACCGCACTCGCGGCGGCCGGCGCGACGGTGAAGATCCCCGGCGAGGACAAGACGGTCGCGGTGCAGGGGGTGTTCACCGGGGACGGCGTGGTCTGGCTCCTGGAGAACTTCATCCCCAACTTCACGGGCTTCCCGTCGCTCGGCACGGTGCTGCTGATGATGGCGGCGGTGGGCGTGGCCGAGCGCACCGGCCTCCTGGAGACGGTGGTGCGCGCCTCGATCTCGCGTGCCCCTCGGTGGCTCCTGCCGTACCTGGTCGCCTTCGTGGCGGCGCAGGCCCACCTGATGAGCGACGTGGCGATCCTGGTGATCCCGCCGCTGGCCGCGCTGGTGTTCAAGAACGCGGGCCGCAATCCGGTCGCGGGCCTGATCGGCGGCTTCGCCTGCGTGTGCGCGGGGTACGCGGCGGGCTTCACGATCGGCGCCCTCGACGCCCTCTACACGGGCATCACCCACCAGGCAGCGCAGGTCCTCCCGCAGGGCGCGGACGCCCCGACGCACATCCTGATCAACTACTTCTACACGGCGTCGGCGAGCGTCGTCCTCGCCCTCATCGGCGGCTTCCTCATCTCGCGGGTCCTGGAGCCGCGACTGCCGTGGCCGACCGCGGACGGCGCCCAGGCGGCCGGCGAAGCCACCACGGGAGAAGCCACCACCGGTGAAGTCACCACGGAGGTCACCGCCCTCCAGCGCCGGGGCATGCTCCGCGCGGGACTCGCGGTCCTCGCCTACGCCGCCGTGGTCATCACCTGCTGGCTGCTGCCCGGCTCCCCGCTGCGCGGCGAGGGCGGGGCGCTGGTCCCCTCCCCCGTCCTGGACGGCATCGTCCCGCTCCTGTTCGTGGCGTTCCTCCTGGCCGGCGCGGTCTACGGCCGTACGGTCAAGGCGGTCACGCGCTTCGAGGACGTGCCGCGCATGATGGCCGACGCGATCACGGGCATGTCCGCGTACATCGTGCTCATCCTGGTCATCGCACAGGTCATCGGCGTCTTCGACTGGACGAACCTCGGCACGCTGCTCGCGGTGAAGGGCGCGGCGCTGCTCGAATCGGTGGGCCTGACGGGCTACTTGGGCCTGGTGGCCTTCGTCCTGCTGGTCTGCGTCCTGAACCTGTTCATCACGTCGGGCTCGGCGCTGTGGTCCCTGGTGGCCCCGGTCTTCGTACCGGCCTTCATGCTGCTCCACATGGAACCGGCGGTCACCCAGGCGGCGTTCCGCATCGGCGACTCGGCCACCCAGATGATCACGCCGCTGAATCCCTACGTCTTCCTGCTCCTGACGGTCCTCAAGCGCTACGAGCCGGAGGCCCAACTCGGCTCCCTGCTCTCGCGGTTGTCGGTCTTCGTGGTGCCGTTCCTCGTGGCATGGCTGGCGGTGCTCGGCATCTTCTACGGCTTCGACATACCCCTGGGGCCCGGGGCTTCGATCAGTACACCCTGACGACACACCCCAACCTGTACACATTTTGCACACATGCATGTCACTACGCATTCACATGTCATATGCTCGCGGGGCTCCACCAGAACAATTGAGGGGGGAACCTCATGCGCTACCGCTTCGCCCTGCCCGCAGCCGTCGCCGCACTCGCCGCGACCGTGACTCCCGCACAGGCCACCGAGTACTCCTCGGCCCTGAAGATCAGGGGCGTTCAGTACGACGCTCCCGGCCGGGACTCCAACCGCTGCTCGGGCGGCAACACCAAGGACGAGTACCTGACCATCAAGAACTACTCGCGCACCGCGACGGTCAACCTCAAGGGGTACGTCGTGAAGGACGCCACGGGGAACCGCTTCAGGTTCACCGCGAGCCACTCCCTCCAGCCCGGCGACTACGTCAAGCTGCGCGGCGGCAACGGCAGCGACTCCGACGCGCACAACGTCGTCTACCGCGACAACTGCAATTTCATATGGAACAACACCGGGGACACGATCTACCTGTACAAGCCGTCCGGCGCCCGCTCCGACGTCCACAAGTACACCAAGTCGGCGAACGATCGGGACGGCAACGGCTACATCGCGTTCCACGGCTGACCGTCGCCATCGGGCCCCGGCGCCCCGCCCACCGGCATGGAGACCGGTGGGCGGGGCGCCGTCCGTGCACTGCGCGTACGCCTCGAACTCAGCAGCTGCCGTCCGACACCTTCATGCCCTTGTTGGCACCCGCCGTCTCACCCACGACGCCCGGCACGCAGGACGCGGTGTCGAGCTTGTACGTGTACGGGATCGAGACCGTGGTGTTCGACACCGGGTTCGGCCCGGCCGGCTTGTAGTCGCTCTCGGCGTCCGACCACGTCACGTTGTCGAAGGTGTTTCCGCTGACCTGCCAGTACCCGGCGGCCGTCGTGTAGAAGGTGCCGAGGACGTCCTTCGAGTTCTTGAAGTAGTTGTTGTCGACCTTGGCCTTCGCCCAGGCGCGGGAGTTGATGCCCGACTCGTTGAGGCTCACGTAGTAGTTGTTGTACATGTGCGCCGTGCCGCCGCGCAGCAGGGGTGCGCGGGAGTCGATGTTCTCGTACAGGTTGTGGTGGAACGTGATGAAGCTGTTGGAGAGCTCCGTCTCGCTGGAGCCGATGAGGCCGCCTCGGCCCGAGTTGCGCAGCGTGCTGTACGAGAGGGTGACGTACTGGGTGTTGTCCTTCATGTCGAAGAGGCCGTCGTAGCCCTCCGACTCGCCGCCCGAGGCGAGCAGGCTCGCGTGGTCCACCCAGACGTTGCGGACGTCGCTCTCCATGCCGATGGCGTCGCCGCCGTTGGAGGTGGGCGAGCCGGACTTCTTGACGTTCCGGACCGTCACGTTCTGGATGATGATGTTGCTGGACTCGCGGATGTGGATGCCGAGTTGGTCGAATACCGCGCCGTTGCCGACACCCACGAGTGTGACGTTGCTGATCTGCTTGAGCTCGATGACACCGGCGGCCGTGTTGCAGCTGTCGCCCGACACCTTGCTGGTGTTTCCGTGGTTGATCGTGCCCTCGACCTCGATGGTGATCGGGGTGCTGTCGCTCGCGCGGTTGCACAGGGCCGCGTGGATCTGGGTGCCGGTGGTGGCCCGTACGGTCGCTCCGCCCGCGCCTCCGGTGGTGCCGCCGTTCTGCGTGGCGTAGCCGGTGGCGGTGCCGGTCACGGCGGCCGACGCCTCGGTGGTCGACAGCGTCGTCGCGGCGGCTCCCGCGAGGGCGAGCGCGCCGATCGCGGCGGTGAGGCGGAGCGCGACGGGTCTGGGTAACTTCATCGTCGTGGTTCCCTTCCGGTGAGTGCGGTGCAGTGCAGTGCAATGCAGCGCACTGACTCAGGTGCTCTGGGCATGCCGGTGCAGCCGGTGTGGTGCCCGGCGGAGAGAGACGGGGAAAGCGCTTTCTGCGCGGGACAATAGGGCGCCGCGGGATTCGATGGCAAGGCCTCACGCGCCCCTTGTGACCCAACTCCCCGCGGACCGGCGGCACTTGGCCGCCGGTGCGGTCACCCGCTTCCCGCGACCTCCACCCGCACCCCGCGCGCCTCGAACGCCCTGACCTGCTCCGCCGGCGCCGACGCGTCGGTCACCAGGGTCCAGCCCTCCTTCAGCGTCGCCCACGCGTGGAACGGGGCGCGGCCCAGCTTGCCGCCGTGGGCGAGGACGTAGACGTGGTCGGCCCGGCGGGCCATGAGTTCCTTGAGGCGGGTCTGACGCAGGTCCGCCTCGCAGATGCCCTTCTCGACCGTGACACCGTCGGCGCCGAGGAAGACCCGGTCGAACGACATGCGTTCCAGGGCGGCCTCGGTGAGCGGACCCACGAAGCCCTGACTGAGCGGACGCAGCGTGCCACCCAGGCACTCGACGTGCACACCCTCCGCGTCGGCGAGCGCGTGCAGCGCGGTCAGGCCCGTCGTCGCGATGGTCAACTCCTTGATGGCGCGCAGCTCATGGGCGAGCGCGCCGACCGTCGTACCGGCGTCGAGGAGCAGTGTCTCGCCCGGCTCCACCGCGCGCGCCGCCCACTGCGCGATGGCGCGCTTCTCGTCGTACGCCTCCCCCGTACGCTGCCGCAGCGACGCCTCGGGGTGTGCGGACAGCGCCATCGCGCCGCCGTACGTGCGGGCGAGCCGGCCCTCCGCGGTGAGGCGGGCGAGGTCGCGGCGGATGGTGGACGGAGTGACCTCGAAGAGCCGGGAGAGTTCCTCGACGCTCGCGAGTCCCGTGGTGGTGGCCAGGTCGACGATGCGGTCCCGGCGGGCGCGGGAGCCCTGCGCCTGGGAGACGGGCGGCTGGGAGCTCGGTGACGGCATCTGGTCGGTCCTCTACGGTGCGGCGGCGGTCAACGGCGGTGCGGGGAACGGCGGTTCGGGCCGCCGGGACGGTAGGCGGTTCAAGCCGCTGGGGCGGGCGGGATCAGACCGCCGGGGCGGGCGCCGTGGCCATCTCGGCCGCCTGGCGAAGGGCCTCGACCATGCTACCGGCCTCCGCCTTCCCGGTTCCCGCGATGTCGAACGCGGTGCCGTGGTCGACGGACGTGCGGATCACGGGCAGGCCCACGGTCAGGTTCACGCCCGCCTCGATGCCGAGGACCTTGACGGGGCCGTGGCCCTGGTCGTGGTACATCGCGACGATGAGGTCGTAATCGCCGCGCGAGGCGAGGAAGAAGGCGGTGTCGGCCGGGAGCGGCCCCCGCGCGTCCACGCCCGCGGCCTTCAGCTTCTCCAGGGCCGGTTCGATCTTCTCGGCCTCCTCGCCGTAGCCGAACAGGCCGTTCTCGCCCGCGTGCGGGTTGATGCCGCAGACACCGATGACGGGGTGCGGGGTGCCGGCGCGGACCATCGCCTCGTGGCCGCGGCGCACGGTGCGCTCGACGAGGCCCGGCTCGATGCGGTTGACCGCGTCGATGAGGCCGATGTGTGTCGTCACATGGATGACCTTGACCTTCTCCGTGGACAGCATCATCGACACCTCTTCGGTGCCGGTGAGGTGGGCCAGGAGTTCGGTGTGTCCCGGGTAGATGTGTCCGGCGGCGTGCAGGGCGCCCTTGTTGAGCGGGGCCGTGCAGATGCCCTGGACGTCGCCCGCCATGGCGAGTTCGGCGGCCCGCTTCACGTATTCGTACGCCGCGTTGCCCGCGATCTCGGAGAGTTCGCCCCAGGGCAGGTCGGCGGGGAGCAGCGCGAGGTCGACGACGTTCACGCGGCCGGGCGTGAAGACCGCGTCCCGTGGGTGGTCGACCGCGGCCACCTCGCACTCCAGGTCCAGGATGCGGGCCGCCTCGCGCAGCCGCGCCGCGTCGCCGATGACGACCGGGCGGCAGCGGCCGAGGACCGCCTCGTCGAGCAGCGCGGCGACGACGACCTCGGGTCCTACGCCCGCGCCGTCCCCCATCGTGACGGCGATGAGCGGGAGTTGGGGCAGATCGGGGCTCATGGGTGACTCCTAGAAGATCCTGAAAATCCTGGAAGCTGGAAAGGGGTACGGGGGCGGGGGCCCGGGACTCGGGACTCGGGACTCGGGACTCGGGCGGGATCAGCTCATCGGCCGGGCGGGGGCGGGCGTCGCCAGGTGCGGTCTCAGGGCCGTCGCGATGCGCAGGAGCGAGTCCTCGGCGCCGTAGCTGCCGGGGCGGGTCACGACGCTGCGGCCGTCGGGGGTGCGGGAGTGGACGGCGCCGTGGTGGATCTCGTCGACCGGGTCCAACTCCCGTATGTCCAGGGCGTCCAGGGTGGCGCGTGCTGTCTCGCCGCCGGTGAGGACGAGGTCGGGGCGGCCCGGCCAGGTGGTGGCGAGTGCGGCGAGGGCCGCGCTGAGTGCGCGCCCGCCGCCGGGGTGCAGCCCCGCCGAGCCGTCGATGGACAGGACGGTGTCCGCCGAAGCGGCGTCCGCCCGCGCCTCCACCGCGCCCGCCATCAACTCGACCGGATCGAGGGGGAGATGACACATGCCCAGCGCCGTGAGGTGCGCGATCTGCCGTGCCACCCCCGGCTCCGCCGTCCCCGCCACCACGAGCAGCGGGGCCGCCGCATCGCGCGCGGGTGGCGGTACGGGCGCGGGCACGGTGGGCCGCGCGAGCGCCCGGCCGAGCGCTCCCGCGAGGCCGCCGCTGCCGAGCAGCCGGAAGCCGGGGCCCAGGCGCAGGGTGGCCGCCACGATGGCGTCGAGATCGGCGTCGGTATCGGCGTCAGGGGCGGGGTGGGCGCCGGACGCCGCCACGCTCTTCAATTCGGCTTCCAGGCACGGGAGTTCGGAGCGGACGACCGCCAAGGGGATCGTCCTCACCAGTAGCCCCGGGAACGCCTCCGCCACCGATCGCGGCGGCGCTGCGCGTTCCGCGCGCCAGCCGTTCGTTTCGTGCAGCGGCACCCCGTCCACGTGCACGACACCACCCGTCACGGTGCGCCGGGCGGCGGGCAGCGCGGGGGCGATGACGAGCGCTTCCGCGCCCTCGGCGTACGCGAGGGCCTCGACGGCGACGTTGCCGCGCAGCTGCGAGTCGATCTTCTTGTAGAGCAGTCCGTACGCGCCACTGGCACCGGAGCCATCGGAGTGGCCGGAACCGGCGGAGCCCAGGGCCGAACGCACGGCATCTGCCGCATCGGCAGGCGGCAGATGCCGCGTGTTCAGGTCCACGACGAGGTCGTGCGCGGGTGCCGCGGCACCGCCGGTCGGCGCGGCGAGGGACAGGCGCACCGGGCCGCCGAGCGCACGGGCGGCCTCGGCCGCACCGGACAGGTCGTCCGCGAGGGCGAACACGGCGGGAAGCGGGTGCGACGAAGTCACAGGATCGAACCTCCTTGGGAACGCCCGACGTTGGGTGGCCCCGCTCGGATCATGACACAGGTTGCGCGATCTGCGCGAGACCTCTTGCGCACAACGCGCAGCCATGCGAGCGTTCCCCTGTCCGACGCCCCTCTGTGGCCGGTCGGCCCGCCGCCTCTCCCCCGTGCCCACCCCGACGCCGCCCGCCCTCCGCGCGGCACGTCCCCGGAAGGACCCCACCGTGACCCCCGGCATCCAACTCCCGTACGCTCCCGTCCCGTTGTCACGCCTCGTGCTCGGCACCATGACCTTCGGCGACACCGCGGACCGCGCGGCGGCCGCGGCGATGCTGGACGCCGCGCTCGACGCGGGCGTCACCGGTGTGGACACCGCCAACGGCTACGCGGGCGGCGAGAGCGAGCGCATCCTCGCCGAACTGCTGCCCGGCCGCCGCGACCGGGTCGTGCTCGCGACGAAGGCCGGTATCCCGCACCCCGACCAGGGCGAGTACGCGCCACTGTCCGCCGAGGGCCTGCGCACCGCGCTCGACGGCAGCCTCCAACGCCTGGGCACGGACCACGTCGACCTCTTCTACCTGCACCAGCCGGACCGGGCGACACCGCTCAGCGAAACACTCGCCACCGTCGCCGAGTTCGTGAAGGCCGGCAAGGTGCGCGCACTCGGTGTCTCCAACTACGCGGCGTGGCAGATCGCCGAGCTGAACCGGGTCGCGGACGAGGTGGGCGCGCCACGCCCCGTCGTCGCGCAGCAGCTGCACAACCTGCTCGCGCGCCGCATCGAGGAGGAGTACGTCGAGTTCGCCGCGCGGACCGGGCTGCACACCATGGTCTACAACCCGCTCGGCGGTGGTCTTCTCACCGGCCGGCACCGCTTCGAACAGGCCCCGGAAGGCGGCCGGTTCGGCGACTCCAGGGTCGCGGCGATGTACCGGCAGCGCTACTGGAACGAGGACCTGTTCCGCGCGGTGGCCGACCTGACGGCCATCGCCTCCGACGCGGGCCTCCCGCTCACCGAGCTGTCCCTGCGCTGGCTGCTCTCGCGCCCCTCCACCGACGCCCTGCTGCTCGGCGGCTCGAAGGTCGACCACCTCAGGGCGAACATCGCGGCCGCGGCCCGGGGCCCGCTGCCCGGGGACGTACTGACCGCCTGCGACGAGGTCGGCGCCCGGCTGCGCGGCCCGATGCCCGCCTACAACCGCTGACCTCCGCCCCACTCTGCCCCCCCCTTCACACCTCTTCGCACCTCTCGTACTGGAGACACCCATGTCCACCGGACGCACCTCCGCCGAGTTCACCGCCGCGCTGCGCAACCGCGAACAGCTCATCGGCTACTGGTCGTTGCTCGACTCCCCGGTCGCCGCCGAGCGACTCGCCCGCGTCGGGTACGACTACCTCGCCTTCGACGCGCAGCACGGCCTCTTCGGCTACCAGGGCATGCTCAACAACCTCCTCGCCACCGACACCAAAGGCTCCACGGCCGTCGGCATGGTGCGCGTCGAGGCCAATGACCTCACGTACATCGGCAAGGCCCTCGACGCGGGCGCGACCGCCGTCATCGTGCCGCTGATCGACACCGCGCAGGACGCCGCCGACGCGGTGGCCGCCGTGCGCTACCCGCCGCACGGCCGCCGCAGCTACGGACCGATGCGCGCCCAGCTGCGCGTCGGCCCGAACCCGGCCGACACCCATGACGCGACCGCCGTCCTCGCGATGATCGAGACGGCCGACGGGCTCGCCAACGTCGAGGAGATCTGCGCGACGCCCGGACTCGACGGCATCTACGTCGGCCCCTCCGACCTGCGCCTCGCCATCGGCGGCGCGACGTCCTCCGACCCGTCCGTGCAGGGCGAGTTCGAGCAGGCCCTGATCCGCGTACGGAAGGCGGCCGAGGACGCGGGCATCGCGGCCGGCATCCACAACGCCGACGGCGCGAGCGCGGCCCGCCGCCTCGCCGAGGGCTTCACGTTCGCCACCGTCGCCGCCGACGTCGTCCACCTCCAGCAGATCGCCACGTCCCACCTGGACGCGGCGCGCGGCGGCGCGCACTGATGCCGACGACGCTGATCACCACACCCACCTTCGCCCGGCACTCCGCACGCCCGTGGCAGATCCTGGAGACGGCGGGCGCGGGTCCGCTGCGCCCGCGCGAGGACGCGGCGCTGCCGGGCGCCGAGCTGCTGAAGTTCGCCGTCGACGCGGACGCCCTGATCGTCGGCATGGAACCGATCACCGCCGAAGTGATGGACGCCGCACCGCGGTTGAAGGTGATCGCCAAGCACGGCGTGGGCGTCGACACCATCGACCTGGACGCGGCCCGCGAGCGCGGCATCCCGGTCGTCTGCGCCCCCGGCAGCAACTCCCGTGCCGTCGCCGAGTACACCTTCGGCCTGCTCCTGTCGGCGGCCCGCTCGCTCACGGCCTCACACGTCGCGGTGTCAACGGGCGGCTGGCCGAAGCTGTTCGGCCCCGAGCTGCACGGCAGGACGCTGGGCATCGTCGGCTTCGGCCGGATCGGGCGGCTGCTCGCCGGATACGCGCGGGCCTTCGGCATGGCGGTGCTCGCCCACGACCCGTACGTACCGGACGACACCATCCGCTCGCTCGACGCCGAACCGGCAGACCTGGACGCCCTGTTGACGCGCGCCGATGCCATCAGCCTGCACACGCCGCCGGACCCGTCCGGCACCCCGCTCCTGGACCGCCCCCGCCTGGAGTCCATGAAGCGCGGTGTCCTCCTCGTCAACGCGGCACGCGGCGGCCTGATCGACGAGGCCGCACTCGCCGAGCTGCTGGCGAACGACCACATCGGCGCGGCCGCCCTCGACGCGTTCAGCACGGAGCCCCTGCCCGCCGACCACCCGCTGCGCGATGCCCCGCGCACCCTGCTGACCTCGCACATGGCGGCCTGCACCCCCGAGGCGAACCAGGCCATGGGCGCGATGGTCGCCGAGGACGTGGTCCGCGTCCTCGCGGGGCAGCCCGCCCACCACGAAGCCACCTGAGACACCGAGCACCGCGACGCACCCCGCCACCCCGCCACTCCCCACACCTCACTCCCCACACCTCCCCGTCCGGATTCCGGCGATGGCGCCGGAAGACCCCCAAGGACCTGACACATGGCCACCACCACGTCCGGCGCCGTCCCACCGCCGCCCACGCAGGCCGATCCGTACGCCCTGCGCGCCGAAGACACCCGCCCGGCCCCCGAGACCTTCCGCGGCAGGCTGCGCAAGCTCGGTCCCGGGCTCATCCTCTCCGCGGCCGTCGTCGGCTCCGGTGAACTGATCACCACCACCTCGCTCGGCGCCAAGGCCGGCTTCGCCCTGCTCTGGCTCGTGATCATCTCCACCGCGGTCAAGGTGTGGGTGCAGATGGAGCTGGCCCGCTGGACCATCCTCACCGGCCGTCCCGCGCTCGACGGCTTCCGTGACATCGGTCCCCGGATCGGCCGGCTGAGCTGGATCAACTGGCTCTGGATCGGCATGGACTTCGCCAAGATGTTCCAGCGCGGCGGCATCATCGGCGGTACGGCCGCGGCCTGTTCCATCCTGCTGCCGATCCACGGCGGCGCGCTCAGCGTCGCGTCGCTGACCATCTGGGCGGTCATCGTCACGGCCGCCGCCGTGCTCATCCTTCAGACGGGCAAGTACCACGTCGTCGAGCGCGTCGAGGTCATCGGCATCACGCTCAAGACCGTCATCACCGTCGGACTCGCCCTCGCCCTGCCGCTCACCGCCTTCGGCTACGGCTCCGCCGACCTCGCCGAGGGCCTGAGCTTCCAGATCCCGGCGGGCACGGTGGGTATCGCCCTCGCCATGTTCGGCATCACCGGTGTCGGCGCCGACGAGATGACCACGTACACGTACTGGTGTCTGGAGAAGGGCTACGCCCGCTGGACCGGCCCGGACGACGGCACCGAGGAGCGCGCGCGGCGCGCCGAGGGCTGGCTGAAGGTGATGCGCCTCGACGTGGGTGTCTCGTGGGTCATCTGCACCCTGTGCACGCTGTCCTTCTACACGATCGGCGCCTCGGTCCTGCACCCACAGGGCCTCGTGCCCGAGGGCAACGACATGATCACCACGCTGTCGCACATGTACACCGACGTGCTCGGCCCGTGGGCGCAGTACCTCTTCCTGGCCGGCGCGATCGCGGTGCTCTTCTCCGTGACGGTCGCGTCCTCGGCGAGCGTGCCGCGACTGTGGACCAACACCCTCGGACTGCTCGGTGTCATCGACTGGCACGACCTGCGCGCCCGCACGCGCACCATCCGCATCCTGACCTGGTGTCTGCCCCCGGTGTGGATGTGCTTCTTCCTGTGGGTGCAGTCCCCCGTCCTGATGGTGCAGATCGGTGGCATCGGCGGCGGCATCTTCCTGCTCGCCGTCGTGATCGCGGTGTGGCGCCTGCGCTACACCGGCGTCCCACCCCGCTTCCGCGCCAACCCCTGGCTGACCGCCGCCCTCGTGATCAGCAGCGCGGCGATCGCCTGCCTCGGGGTGTACGCGGTCCTGGACACACTGGGCGTCACACCGGGCGCTTGAACCCCGCCACCCGACCCCTGCCGGCACCGTCACACACCTGTGACCGGCATCACCCTGTACTCCTCGTTGACGTCAGGTCATCATATGACCTGCGCTCGACGGCCTCACGGGCCTCGACCCACGGCCCCTCGGCCCCGGCGAGAGACAGGGACGGACACCCATGCACGACCAGGATCACCCGGCACCGGCCGCACCCACGACCCGCGTGGGTGTCGTCGGCCTCGGGGCCATGGGGCTCGGCATGGCGCGCAGTCTGCGCGCCGCCGGGTTCCACGTGGCGGTCCACGACCTGCGCGCCGACGTGGCCGCCGACTTCGCACGCGAGGGCGGCGCCGCCTACGACTCGGCCGGTGACCTGGCAGCCGACGTCGACGTCCTCGTCGGTGTCGTCGTCAACTCGGCGCAGGTCGAGTCGGTCCTCTTCGGGGACGGCGGCGCGGCCCACCGGCTGCGCCCCGGCTCCGTCTACGTCATGTGCTCCACCGTCGACCCGGCCTTCTCCGCCCAACTGGAGGGCAGGCTCGGTGAGTTGGGCGTGCGTTTCCTCGACGCCCCGATCTCCGGCGGCGCCGCCCGCGCCGCGACCGGCGAGCTGACGATGATGACCTCCGGCTCCCCGGAGGCGTACGCGCTCGCCGACCCCGTGCTCGACGCGATGAGCACCACGGTCTACCGGCTCGGGGACACCGCGGGCCTCGGCTCCAAGGTCAAGATCGTGAACCAGCTGCTCGCGGGCGTGCACATCGCCGCCGCGGCGGAGGCCATGGCCCTCGGCATCAAGGCGGGCGTGCCGACCGAGGCGCTGTACGAGGTGATCACGCACAGCGCGGGCAACTCGTGGATGTTCGAGAACCGCATGGCCCACGTGCTGGCCGGGGACTACACACCGCTCTCCGCCGTCGACATCTTCGTCAAGGACCTCGGCCTCGTGCTGGACTCGGCGCGGCCTCAGAAGTTCCCGCTGCCGCTGTCCGCGACCGCCCACCAGATGTTCCTCCAGGCCTCCGCGTCCGGTCTCGGCGGCGAGGACGACAGCGCGGTCATCAAGATCTTCCCGGGGATCGAGCTGCCCGAGCCGAAGCCCGTGCCCACGCCCGCGCCCGCGCCCGCGTCCCAGAAGGAGAACTGACATGGCCATCCGCCTCGGATGCATCGCCGACGACTTCACCGGCGCCACCGACCTCGCCAACAACCTGGTGCGCGCGGGCATGCGCGTGGTCCAGCTGATCGACGTACCGGCACCGGACACCGAGACACCGCAGGACGCCGACGCGGTCGTCATCGCGCTCAAGTCGCGGACCGTACCGGCGGCCGAGGCCGTCGAGGTCTCGCTGCGCGCCCTGGAGTGGCTGCGCTCCGCGGGCGCCGAGCAGATCTACTTCAAGTACTGCTCGACCTTCGACTCGACGCCGGCCGGCAACATCGGCCCGGTCACCGAGGCGCTGATGGACGCGCTCGGCACCGACTTCACCGTCGCGACGCCCGCGTTCCCCGACAACGGGCGCACCGTCTTCAAGGGACACCTCTTCGTCGGTGACGTGCTGCTCGCCGAGAGCGGCATGCGCCACCACCCGCTCACCCCGATGACCGACTCCAACCTGGTGTCGGTGCTCGGCGCGCAGACCGGGCGGCCCGTCGGGCTCATCGACCACAAGGCCGTCGCGGCTGGGCCCGAGGCGATCGAGGCGCGGATCGCCACGCTGCGCAAGGACGGCATCGGCGCCGCGGTCGTCGACGCCGTGTCGAACGACGACCTCGTGCGCCTGGGTGCCGCGGTCGCCGGACTGCCGCTGGTCACCGCCGGTTCGGGCCTCGCCATCGGGCTGCCCGCGAACTGGGGCATCGAGCCGTCCCCGGAAGCCGCCCAACTCCCCGCCGCTTCCGGCCACTCCGCGGTCGTCGCCGGTTCGGTGTCCGCCGCCACGAACGGCCAGGTGCGCGCGTTCCTGGACACCGGCCGACCGGGCTTCAGCGTCGACCCGATGCGGATCGCGGCGGGCGAGGACGTGGCCGCCGAGGCGCTCGCCTTCGCCGACGCCCACCTGTCGTCCGAAGGGCCGGTCCTCATCTACTCGACCGAGTCCCCCGACGCCGTACGCGACGTGCAGGGCCGGCTCGGGGCCGCCGAGGCCGGTGAGCTGGTGGAGCGGACGCTCGCGCGCGTCGCCCAGGGCCTCGTCGAACGCGGGGTGCGACGGCTCGTCGTCGCCGGTGGCGAGACCTCCGGCGCCGTCGTGCAGGCCCTCGGCCTGACCGGACTGCGGATCGGCCCGCAGATCGACCCGGGTGTGCCGTGGTGTGCGGCGCCGCTCGCCGGCGGTGACACCCTGCACATCACGCTCAAGTCGGGGAACTTCGGCGGCCCGGACTTCTTCACCACATCGTTCGACCTGCTCGGCAACGGGGAGTCGCAGTGACCCAGGACCTCAAGTCGGCCGCCGAGGACGCCCGTTCGGAGATCGTCCGCGTCGGCAACAGCCTCTTCGCCCGCGGCTACGTCCACGCCAGCGCCGGCAACATCAGCGCCCGGCTCGACGACGGCCTCGGCCACCTCATCACCCCGACCGACGCGGCCCTCGGCTTCCTCGACCCCGAGCGGCTCGCACTCGTCGACGGCGAGGGTGTGCAGGTCGCGGGCGACCGCGCCAGCAAGACCCTCACCCTGCACCGCCGGATCTACGAGGCCGACCCCACGGCCCGCTTCGTGATCCACACCCACTCCACGCACCTGGTCGCGCTCACCCTCGCCGGTGTGTGGCACCAGGACGACGTCCTGCCACCCATCACCCCGTACTACGTGATGAAGGTGGGGCACGTCCCGCACATCCCCTACCACCGGCCCGGCGACCCGCGCGTCGCCGATCTGGTGACCGAGCGCATCAACTCGCGTGCCACGCAAGGCACTTCGATCCGCGCGGTCCTGCTCGACCGCCTCGGCCCCGTCGTCTGGGGCCCGGACGCCGCCGCCGCGCTCGCCGTCCTCGAAGAGCTCGAGGAGACGGCCCGCCTCTGGCTGACGACCGACCGCAAACCCACCCCCCTCCCCGATGACGCCATCGCCGAACTGAGAGCCACGTTCGGCGCGGCGTGGTGACACCCCTCCCCCTGTCCCCTCCGCTCCCGCACCACTGAGCCGCACAAGGAAGTGCCCCTCATGTCCACGACCGTCCCCACGGCCGACACCCCCGAACTCGCGCGTGAGAACGCCGTGTTCCGCAAGGTGATCCGCCGCATCGTCCCCTTCCTGATCCTCTGCTACGTGGTCTCGTACCTGGACCGCGTCAACGTGGGCTTCGCCAAGCTGCAGATGTCCTCGGACCTCGGCTTCAGCGAGGCGGCCTACGGGCTCGGAGCCGGCCTCTTCTTCATCGGCTACTTCTTCTTCGAGGTCCCCTCGAACCTGCTGATGCAGAAGGTGGGCGCCCGCACCTGGATCGCCCGCATCATGATCAGCTGGGGCCTGGTGTCCGCGGCGTTCGCCTTCGTCAACAGCGAGGCGACGTTCTACGCGCTCCGCTTCCTGCTCGGCGCCGCCGAGGCCGGCTTCTACCCCGGCGTGATCCTCTACTGCACGTACTGGTTCCCGTCCCAGCGCCGGGCGCGCGTCATCGCGATGTTCATGTCGGCGATCCCCGTCGCGGGCATCTTCGGCAACCCGCTCTCCGGCTGGATCATGGACGTGTTCGACAACGCGGCCGGGTGGAGCGGCTGGCAGTGGCTGTTCGTCGTGGAGGCGATCCCCGCCCTCGTCATCGGCGTGGTCTGCCTGTTCTGGCTCGACAACAGCGTGCGCGACGCCAAGTGGCTGACCGACGACGAGAAGACGGTCATCGAGAAGGCCCTCGCCGCCGACGCCACCCACCACACCGTCCACGGCCGCGCCCTCGACGCCTTCCGCAACGGCAAGGTGTGGCTGATGTGCCTCATCTACTTCTGCTTCGTGATGGGCCAGTACGCGCTGACGTTCTGGATGCCGACCTTCGTTCAGTCCACCGGTGTCAAGGGCGGCCTCGCGATCGGCGTCCTGAGCGCCGTCCCGTACCTGGCCGCGCTGATCGCCATGAACCTCTTCGGCTTCTCCGCCGACAAGCGCCGCGAGCGCCGCTGGCACCTGGTGATCCCGTCCCTCATGGGCGCCGTCGGCTTCTCGATGGCGGCGAGCTTCACCGGGTCGACGGTGCTCGCCCTCGTCGCCCTGTCGATCGCCGCGGCGGGCGTCCTGACCTGCGCCCCGCTGTTCTGGTCGTTGCCGACCGCCTTCCTCGGCGGCACGGCGGCCGCGGCGGGCCTCGCGGTGATCAACTCGGTCGGCAACCTCGCCGGCTTCGTCAGCCCGTACATGATCGGCGCGCTGAAGGACGCGACCGGTTCGACGGCGATCCCGATGTACGTTCTGGCCCTTGCGCTCGTCATCGGTGCGGCGGCCGTCCTGACGACGAAGAAGGACGTCGTCAACCGCTGACGCACACGCCTCTCCCCATCCTCCATAGGAGTCACCATGCCGAGGTTCGCGGCGAACCTTTCCACGCTGTATCCCGAGTACGACTTCCTGGACCGCTTCGCCGCGGCCTCGGCGGACGGCTTCGAGGCCGTCGAGTACCTCTTCCCGTACGCGTACGGGACCGGGGAGCTCCGCGCCCGCCTCGACGAACACGGCCTGCGCCAGGTCCTGTTCAACGCCCCGCCCGGCGACTGGGACGGCGGCGAGCGCGGCATCGCGGCGCTGCCGGGCCGCGAGACCGAGGTGCGCGAGGGCGTCGACCGGGCGCTGGAGTACGCGGCCGCGCTCGGCAGCCCGCGGGTGCACATGATGGCGGGCCTCGTGCCCGAAGGTGTGTCGCGCGCCGAGTGCAGGGACACGTACCTGACCAACCTGGCGTACGCGGCCGAACAGGCGGCGCCTGCCGGGGTCGACGTCCTGATCGAGCCGATCAACACCCGCGACATGCCGGGCTACTTCCTGAATCATCAGGCCGAGGCGCACGCCGTGGTCCAGGAGGTGGGCGCGGCCAACCTGAAGGTCCAACTCGACCTGTACCACTGCCAGATCGTCGAGGGCGACCTCACCGCCACCCTCCGCCGCGACCTGCCGACGGGCCGCGTGGGCCATCTGCAGATCGCCGGCGTGCCCGACCGGCACGAGCCCGACGCGGGCGAGCTGAACCTCCGTCATTTGATGGGTGTCGTCGACGCGTTGGACTTCGACGGCTGGGTCGGCTGCGAGTACTTCCCGAAGGCCGGCACGAGCGAGGGTCTCGGCTGGCTGAAGAACTTCCGTACGAAGCAAGACAATTCTGGAGAGCACGCATCATGAGGATCGTCATCACGGGCGGCTTCGGCTTCCTGGGCCGCCAGGTCGCCGAGGCCCTGCTGGAGCGGCGCACGTTCGACGGCCTGCCCATCGACCGCCTCACGCTCGCGGACAAGTTCGTCCCGGACGAGTCGCCTCTGACGTCGGACGCCCTGGTGGACGTGGTCCAGGGTGACCTGACCGAGCACCTCGGGGACCTGTTCACCGAGTCGGCCCCGGTCGACGTGGTCATCCACCTCGCGGCCGCGGTGTCGTCGGAGTGCGAGGCGGACTTCGACCTCGGCATGACCGCGAACCTGGACACGACCCGCGCCCTCCTTCAGGCGGCACGCGCCCAGTCCGAGGCGGGCGGGCCTCTCGTACGCCTCGTCCTGGCCAGCAGCGTCGCGGTCTACGGCTCCGACGCGGCGCTCCCGCTGCCGGCCGTGGTCAGCGAGTCGACGCTGCCCACGCCGCAGTCCAGCTACGGCGTGCAGAAGCGGATCTGCGAGCAGCTGGTCGCCGAGTACACGCGCCGCGGGTACGTGGACGGCCGCGTCACGCGCCTGATGACGGTGTCGGTGCGACCCGGCAAGCCGAACGCGGCGGCCTCCGGCTTCCTGTCCGGCGTGGTCCGCGAACCCCTCGCGGGCCTCCCGGCGGCGTGCCCGGTGAGCCCGGAGACGCGGGTGGCGCTGGCTTCCCCGCGCCGCACGGTGGAGGGCATCCTGCGGGTGGCCCAGGCCGAACGCGGCGAGGGGAAGGGCCAGTTGACCGGCAACATCCCGGTGAACCTCCCCGCCCTGACGGTCACGGTCGCCGAGATGCTGCACACGCTCCGCGAGGTGGCGGGCGACGCGGTGGCCGACCTCGTGACGCTGGCCCCGGACCCGTCCGTGGAGGCGATCGTCGGCTCGTGGCCGGCGTCCTTCGACAACACCCGCGCGGCGGCGCTCGGCCTCTCCCCCGACCCGGACTTCGCGTCGGTGATCCGCCAGTACGTCGCCGACCACCCGGCCGCGGTCACCGCCGAGGTTCCCGCGGCCACGTCGATAGACTGACGCCATGTTCAACAAGGTGGACGGGCCCGTGCGGCTCGCCGATCGCGTCGCCGCGATGCTCACCGAGGAGATCGAGTCGGGGCGGCTGACGGAGGGCGACAAGCTGCCGACCGAGGTCGAACTCGTCAAGCAGCTCGGCGTCAGCCGCACGGTGATCCGCGAGGCGGTGTCCCGGCTGCGCAACGCGGGCCTGGTGGAACCCCGCCAGGGCAGGGGCGTCTTCGTGCTGCCCCGCCGCATCCGTCCACTGGACCTGGAGGGCGACACCGAGTCGCCGGGCACGCTGGCGAAGGTGCTCCAGATCGTCGAGGTGCGCCGCGCGATGGAGGCCGAGGCCGCCCATCTCGCGGCGACCCGCGCGAAGCCCGCCGACATCGTGCGGATGCGCGCGGCGCTGGCCGCCATCGACACGGCGGTCGCGGCGGGCGGCGACGGCACGGACGAGGACCTCGCCTTCCACCGCTCCATCGCCGAGTCGACGGGCAACCCGGTCCTGGTCTCCACCGTCCACTACCTCGGTGAGGTCTCCCGCGGCGGCATCCGCGTCACCCGCGCCAACGAGGCCCGCCGCGACGACTTCTTCGAGGCGGTCCGCCAGGAACACCAGGCGATCCTCACGGCCATCGAATCCGCCGACCCCAAGGCCGCCCGCACGGCGGCCCGCCGCCACATGAAACACGCGGCGACCCGCCTCCAGAAGGCGGACCCGGAGTTCTGGGACGAGGCGGAGGGGTTGGGCGTGGACGTGGACCTCGACCCGGACGCGGGGGCCTGAGCCACCCGCGCCCCCGGCCCGGTCACCGTGCGCGCAGCAGGTGCCGGGCCATCACGATCCGCTGGATCTGGTTGGTGCCCTCGTAGATCTGGGTGATCTTCGCGTCGCGCATCATGCGCTCGGCGGGGAAGTCCTGGGTGTAGCCGTAGCCACCGAGCAGTTGCACCGCGTCGGTGGTCACCGCCATCGCGACGTCGGAGGCCAGGCACTTGGCGGCCGCGCCGAAGTACGTCAGGTCGGGCGATCCGGCGCTGCTGCGGGCGGCCGCCGCGTACACCATTTGCCGCGCCGACTCGACCTTCATCGCCATGTCGGCGAGCAGGAACTGGACGCCCTGGAATTCGGCGACGGCCTTGCCGAACTGCTTGCGCTCCTGCACGTAGCCGACCGCGAGGTCGAGGGCTCCCTGCGCGATGCCCAGGGCCTGGGCCGCGACCGAGACACGTGTGTGGTCCAGGGTCCCGAGCGCCACCCGCATCCCCCTCCCCCGCTCGCCGAGCAGGCGGCCGCCGGGGATCCGGCAGCCGTCGAAGTACACCTCGCGGGTGACCGAGCCCTTCAGGCCCATCTTCCGCTCGGGCTCTCCGTAGGTGATGCCGGGGTCGTCCGCCTGCACGACGAAGGCGGAGATGCCGCGGGATCCGGCCTCCGGGTCGGTGACCGCGAAGACGATGAGGTAGCCGGCCACACCGGCGGAGGTGATCCAGGTCTTGACGCCGTCCAGCACCCAGTCGTCGCCCTCGGCCACCGCCCGGCAGCGCATCGCGGCCACGTCGCTGCCTGCCTCCCGCTCGCTGATGGCGTACGCCATCAGCGCCCTGCCCGCGGCGACTTCGGGGAGGTAGCGCCGCTTCTGCTCCTCCGTCCCCGCCAGCAGCAGCGGTACGACGCCGAGCTTGTTGGAGGTCTGGACGGTGGAGGACGAGGCGCACACACGGGCGACCTCCTCGACCGCGATGGCGGCGGCGATGGCGTCGACGCCGTCGCCGTCGTACTCCTCGGGGACGCCGGGAGCGTGCAGCCCGGCCGCCACGAGAATCTTGTAGTTGTCGTGCGGGAAGCCACCCCGCGCGTCGACTTCCGCGGCCCGGGGCCCGAGTTCCCTCTCCGCGAGAGTCCGGGCCGCGGCGCGGAACTCGTCGTACATCGGGGGCAGCAGGTACGGCGTGGTGGCGTGCTCGGTCATGGCGCGGCCCTTCAAAGGTGTGCGGATCGGTACGGGGAGGGCGGCACGGACGAGTGCGGCCCGGCTCCATTCCGGGGTACGGCGCCGGGCCGTGCCAACGTGCACGCGCACGAATATCGGCCCGCTGTTCATGCGCCCGCACATCGACCCCGCGGTGGACGCGGCCATACGTTCCGCATGCCGGATGCGATCCACCGAGTGAGAGGCGCGAGACGATGACCGTTCTTCAGGGGCTGCGAGTGCTCGATCTGAGCCGGGTGCTGGCGGGCCCGTACTGCACCGCCCTGCTGGCTGATCTCGGTGCGGACGTGGTCAAGGTCGAGCCGCCGGGCGGTGACGACGCCCGGCACCTCGGTCCCTTCCGGGACGGCGAGAGCGTCTACTTCGCCCAGCTCAACCGCGGCAAGCGGAGCATCGCCCTCGACCTGAAGAACGCGGACGACCACGCGCTGCTGCTCCGGCTGGTCGAGCGTGCCGACGTCTTCGTCGAGAACTTCCGCCCGGGTGTCGCCCAGCGTCTTGGCATCGACCACCCCACGCTCGCCGCGGTCAACCCGCGCCTGGTCTACGCGAGCATCTCGGGTTTCGGGCAGAGCGGCCCGATGCGTGAGCACCCCGCGTACGACCTGATCGTTCAGGCGATGTCCGGCCTGATGGCCGGGACCGGCACCCCCGACGGGCCGCCCACCAGGGTGGGTGAGTCGGTCGGTGACCTGATGGCCGGCCTTTTCGCCTCGTGGGCCATCAGCTCCGCCCTGTACGACCGGGAGCGCGGCGGCCGGGGCCGGCACATCGACATCGCCATGCTCGACTCGCTGGTGTCGCTGCAAGTGACCGCGATGAGCCTGGTCACGGCGACCGGACAGCTGCCGGGGCGGGTCGGCAACCGGCATCCGGTCTCCACACCGTTCGACACCTACCGCACCGTCGACGGGCTCGTGGCGATCGCGGTGGCGAGCGACACGGTCTTCGAACGGTTCGCCGCCCTGGTGGGACGGCCCGACCTCCCGTCCGATCCGAGGTTCCACGACGACACCGCCCGCTCCCGCCACGTCGAACAGGTACGGGAGATCACCGAGGCGTGGTCTGCGCACCTCACCACGGACCAGGCCCTGAAGCTGGCCCAGGAGGCGGGCGTCCCCGCAGCTCCGATCTGGGAGTTGACCGACGCGCTGCGCAGCGAACAGATCCAACAGCGGGGCCTGATAGGCGAGTTCGACCATCCAGTGCTGGGCCCCACCCCATACCTACGACAGCCGGCGCGGTTCGGGGACGCTGGGGACGCTTCCCCGGCCCCGACGGACGACACCCCCACGCCCCCGAGCCCGGGACTCGGTGCGCACGCCCACGACGTCGTCGCGCAGTGGCTCTCCGGGGACGGGGAGCGGGACGACAGGTCCTAGTAGTGCTTCGTTAGGTCTGTTCGTTGAGGCTGATCAGGAGCATGCTGGATGTGTGGACGCACATGAAGTGAA
>NZ_JAOZYC010000147.1:0-70838 GCF_035798155.1 Streptomyces endophyticus
ACGGGGGCCGAACCGGGCGACACGTCGGGCGGGCTCGGCCGGCACCTCGGCGCGGCGGCCGGGCTGCTCGCCCTGGCGTGTGTACCGGTACTCGTCGGCCGGCGACTGCGCCGACGACGGCACGGGGCCGGGACCAGCTGATGCCTGCGATAGCCGAGTCCGCGCCCGCGGTGCCACGTCGCCGCCCCACGTGGTCCTTCCTCGCGGCGACGCTGCTTGCCGGGGTGCTGCTGGTGCATCACGGGATTTCCGGTGACGGGCCGCCGCAGCCCGACCGCGGCGCCGCGAGGCTCGGCACCGACACGCCGCCCGCCGACCCGCTGCCCGCCGCCGCTCCGCAGCGCATCCGCATCCCCGAGATCGGTGTGAACGCGCCGCTGACGCGCGTCGGGCGGGACGCGGAGGGCTGGCTGGACGCGCCGCCGCCGGACAAGGCGAATCTGGCGGGCTGGTTCCCTGGTGCGGTCACGCCCGGCGAGCGCGGCACTGCGGTCGTCGACGGGCACGTCGACAACGCCGAGGGGCGCGCCGTCTTCTACGGGCTCGGCGCGCTCAAGAAGGGCGAGCACATCGAGATCGACCGCGCCGACGGGAGGACGGCCGTGTTCGAGATCCACGGCATCGACGTCGTCGACAAGAAGCACTTCCCGTCCCGCCGGGTCTACGGCGGCACGGGCCTGCCCGAACTCCGCGTCATCACCTGCGGCGGCACGTACAGCAAGGGCACCGGGTACGCGGGGAACGTCGTCCTCTACGGACTGCTCACCTCGGTCCGCGACCGTACGTGACGTAGAACGGCTCAGTCGTGCGGGGCCTCTCCGGTCACCCGGTGGTCCGCGTGGCTCAGCGCCTCCGTCACCAGGCGCCGCAGATGTCCGTCGGTGAGGCGGTAGTGCATGTGCCGGCCTTCGCGGCGCGCCTCGACCAGGCCCGCGAGCCGCAGCTTCGCCAGGTGCTGGCTGACGGCCGTGCGCGATGCCGCGACGCGGTCGGCGAGCGAGCCCACGTCCGACTCCTCCAGGGCGAGCAGCCACAGCACGTGCAGCCGGGTCGCGTCCGACAGCAGGGCGAACACCCGTGTCGCCTCGGCGAGTCGGGCGGCGTCGGGCTCGCGCGGGTGCGCGACGGCCGAGGGAGCCGCGGTGGGGGTCGGATCGCTTGCGGGCATGGCCCCAGCCTAGATGCCTGCCTATGGAGCCCTTGCGCGAACGGCGCACCCGGCGGTTACATACTCGTCATGTGCGCAGGTGCGCACATAACGAGTATTCTTTCGATGCAGCCTTCCGGAGGGGCCCGCATGCTCACGGTTCTGCGCCACCGCACGTACCGCCGCCTGTTCGGCGCCCAGGTCGTCGCCCTCGTCGGCACCGGTCTCGCCACCGTCGCGCTCGGGCTCCTCGCGTACGACATCGCGGGGGCGGACGCGGGCGCCGTGCTCGGCACCGCGCTCGCGATCAAGATGACGGCGTACGTGCTGGTCGCCCCGCTGGTGGGGGCCTTCACGGAGCGACTGCCGCGGCGCGCGGTGATGGTGGGCTCCGACCTGCTGCGGGCGGCCGTGGCCCTGACGCTGCCGTTCGTGGACCAGGTCTGGCAGGTCTACGTCCTGGTGTTCGCGTTGCAGTCCGCATCGGCCGTCTTCACGCCCACCTTCCAGGCGCTGATCCCGGACGTGCTGCCCGATGAGCGCGACTACACGCGCGCGTTGTCGCTCGCCCGGCTCGCGTACGACATGGAGAGCCTGTTCAGTCCGGCGCTCGCCGCGGCGCTGCTGTCCGTGCTCTCGTACCACCGCCTGTTCACGGGAACGGTCGTGGGCTTCCTCGCCTCGGCCGCGCTCGTGGTCTCGACGACGCTTCCCGAGCGCGCGCCCGCTCCCCCGCGCGCGGGTGGCGTGTTCGCCAAGGCGACAGCCGGGACCCGCCTCTTCCTCACACTCCCCCAGCTGCGGGGACTGCTGGCGCTGAACCTGGCCGTGGCGGCGGCGAGCGCGATGGTGACCGTCAACTCCGTCGTCTACGTAAGGGACTTCCTGGGTCTGTCGTCGGGCGCGGTGCCGGTGGCTCTCGGGGCGTACGGGGCCGGGTCGATGGTGGTGGCGCTCGTGGTGCCGCGGATGCTGGAGCGGGTGGGCGAGCGGGCGGTGATGGTGCGCGGGGCGCTGGCGCTTGGCGGCGTGTTCGCGGCCGTCGGGGTCATCACGGCGGCGCACGCCGGGAGTTGGCGGGTGCCTGCGCTGCTCGCCGCCTGGGTCGCGTTCGGTGGGGCGTGCTCGATGGTGCTCACGCCGACCGGCCGGCTGGTCCGGCGGGCCGCGCCGGAACGGGAACGTACGGCCGCGTTCGCCGCGCAGTTCTCCCTGTCGCACGCGTGCTGGCTGCTCACGTATCCGCTGGCGGGGTGGCTGGGCGCGCGGGCCGGTCTTGGCGCGGCCGTGGTCGGGCTCGCAGTGGTCGCGGTGGGTGCTGGAGTCGCGGCGGCGCGGTTGTGGCCGGTGGGCGTGGGTGACTCGGTGCCGGAGGTGGAGCACGAGCACGTGGGGCTCTCCGCCGGTCACCCGCATGTACGGGGGGCGGTGCGCGTGGCGGACGGTTGGCGGCACAGTCATCGGCGGTTCGGCGACGCGCTGCACGCGACCCGCTGAGCCGGTCGCCGGACGCGCGGCGCCGACCAGGCACCATGCTGCCCATGGGACTTCACGAACAGCAGAGGGTGCACGACCAGCAGGGGACGCACGACCAGCAGGGGATTCACGAGCGGTAAGGGCTGACGCGATTGATCAACGCCCGGGGGCCGTTCACCCCGGTCGGCGTCTCGCGCAGTGACGAGCGGGTCGGGCGCGCGGTCGCGCAGGCGCTGTCCGGCTTCTTCGTCATGGAGGAGCTGCACGAACTCGCCGACCGCGCCCTCGCCCGCGCCACCGGGGCGGAGGCCGGAACGGTCGTGCACTGCACGTCGTCGGCGATCACGTTGTCGGTCGCGGCCGCGATGACGGGCGAGTCGGCGGAGCGGATCGCCGCGCTGCCGGACACCGGCGGGCTGCCCGCGCGCGTGGTGCTGCCCGCGGGCCACGCGGTCGACTACGGGCACCCGCTGGTCCAGGACATCCGCCTCGCGGGCGGCACGCCCGTCCTGTCGGGGTCCGATTCCGCCTGCACGCCGGAGGAGTTGGAGAAGGACCTCGCCCACCCCGGCACGGCGTGCCTCGTGCTGGTGTCGTCGCGGCTCACGCGCGGGGCGCGCGCCCCCCTCACCGATGCGGTCGCCGCGGCGCACCGGCGCGGGGTGCCCGCGATCATCGACGGGGCCGCGCAGGACTTCCGGGTCGGCGAACTCCTGGACACCGGGGCCGATCTCGTCCTCGTCAGCGGCCAGAAGTACCTGGGCGGTCCGACGGCGGGCCTGGTGCTCGGCCGTGCCGGGGCCGTCCGGTCGGTGCGTGCGCAGGGCAAGGGCATCGGCCGGGCGATGAAGGCGAGCAAGGAGTCGATCGTGGGCACGCTCGCCGCGCTGGAGGCACGGCAGGAGCTGGACGTGTCCGCGTGGGCGCGGCGCCAGGAGGACAAGGTCGCACGCTTCGCCGCCCGCGCCGCCGCGCTGCCCGGCCTCACCGCGCACCCCGTCCCCGACCCGACCGGCCTGCCGTTCCCCCGCGCGGCGCTGCGGGTCGACGCGGCACGGGCCGGGCTCGACGCGCCGGCCCTCGCGGACGCACTCAGGGCCGGGGACCCGCAGATCTGGCTCTACACGGACCGCCAGGACGACGGCGAGCTGTCCCTGGAACTCGTACCGCTGTCGGACGAGGAGGTCGAGGTGATCCTGAGCCGGATGGCCGAGGTGCTCACCGAAGGCTCCGGAGTCACCCGCTGACCAGGACGCCCTCGCGCGCCCGCAGCGTGAACTCCGCCGTGGCGGGGGTTCCTTGGCGTACGAGGATGCGCTGCGCCTCGGGGTGTCTGCCGGGGGCCGAGGCCACCAGGCTGAGGTGGTCCTCGGGCAGGCCCGCCACCGCGTAGCGGCCCTGGCCGTCGGTGAACGTGGAGACCAGCTGGCGTCCGCGGCCGTCGAGTACGACGACGGCGGCGCCCCGCAGCGGTTCGCGAGCGGCGCCGGTGACCGCGCCGGTCAGCGTGGGGACCGGTTCGCCGAAGTGGTGTCGCTGGGCGGGGAGCGCGGTGGGCACGGGCGTCTCGGCGGCGGGGTCGTCGACCGGGGCCGACTCGCCCTCTCCCGCGCGCCGATGCCGCGCGTGGTCGAGGCCGAGCAGCGCCAGGCCGGCCACGATCCAGCCGCACAGGACGAGCAGCGGCTTGAGGACCCCGGCCCCGTCGAAGTACAGGACTCCGCGCAGCGCGTCGACGGCGTTGGCGAGCGGCATCACGGCGTGCACGTCCTGGAAGAACTCGGGCAGCAGCGGGGCGGGCACCGCTCCCCCGCTGGTCGGGATCGACATCACGATGAACAGCGTCATGCCGACCGCGGGCAGGAACTGCCGGGTGAACGGGGCGAGCCCGGAGGCGGCCGTGGCGACCGCCGTGCTGAGGAGGAAGGCGACGCCGAGGACCGCCGGGTGCGCGTCGAAGTAGCCGAGCCCGACCCCCGCCCCGTATCCGACGAGGCTGAACACGGCGGCTACGGCCGCGATGGCCAGGAGCTTGCGGCGCCGGTCGAGGCCGACGGCGCGCAGCAGGGTCGTGGCGAGGATGTACGCGGGGATGTTCCAGGCGATGGCGAAGTACAGCACCGTCGAGCCGAGCAGGTCCTTCCGCGCGGTCGGCGCGACGTCGCGGACGACTGGGGCGCCGCCCCTGAGCCTGCCGAAGGCGCCGGTGAGCGTCTGTTCCAGGGAGGCGCCGTTGCCCTTGGCGACGTAGAGCACGGGGCGGTTCCCGGTGACGTATCCGGCGAAGGCGTCCCGGTCGAGGACCGCCTGGCGTGCCTGGCGGGCGGTGTCCACGGGGGTCACGTCGAAGCCGTCGGGGTATCGCGCGCGCAGCTCGCCCTCGACCCGGTCCGCCGAGCCCGCCACCACCACCTCGACGTGGTGCGGCTTCGGGGCGTGCAGGGCCGGGGCGAAGAAGCAGAGGATGCCGAGGAAGAGGACGGCGGGGAACCAGGCCGCCTCGGCGAAGGCCTTGATCGCGGCGCCCCGCGGTCGCTCGTAGGTGTACCGGTCGGAACAGGAATCCATGATGAATGGACGATACATGTACCGTCCGGTACGTTCAAAGGGTGCCCCGAACCGTGAACACCGAGAAACGCGCCGAGCTGCTCGGCCAGGTGGTGGAGTACGTGCAGCGCCACGGCCTCGCACACCTGTCGCTCACCCCGCTCGCCGAGGAGATCGGCACGACGAAGCGGATGCTGCTGTACTACTTCGGCAGCCGCGAGAACCTCATCGCGCGCGCCCTCGCCGCGAGCCGGCCCGATGCCCACGCGCTGTTCGACCCGGTCGAGGACGTCGAGGCGCTGCGCCGCTCGGCCCGTGCGCTGTGGAAGGCGATCACGGTGGGCGAACAGGCCGGGCCGATCCGGATGCTGCTCCAACTGCTGAGCCTGGCGGCGACCGATGCCGAGCAGTACGGCGAACTCGCCCGCGAGACCGTGGCGTTCATGGTCGACCCGATCGCGGACGCGTACGTCCGCCTCGGCCACCCGCGTCCCGCGGCCCGCGAGCGTGCGACGCTCCTGGTGTCCGGGCTGCGCGGCCTGTGCCAGGACCGGCTGGTGACGGGCGACGTGCCCCGCACCGACGCGGCGGCCCGACGCCTCATCGAGGCGGCACTGTCGCCCGTGTGACGCGCGCCGGTGACCGGGCGGGCCAGCACGCGTGAAGATTCCGGGCACGTTTACGTTAGTGAGCGGGCCTGCGTGTTACTCCGAGGGGCAGAGCGGTCAATGCTGGCCGTGGCGGGTTCGGCAGTGAGCCCGCACCCGCTTCCCGGCATGAGCCCTCCGGCCCGGGCCGGGGAGCGGGGTTTTCAGTGCGGTTCCGTCGCCACCGGGCTCGCCGACCCTTGGCGCTGGGCGAGTTGCCGCTCCAACTCGGCGCGGATCACCGGATCGAGCTCGCGGGTGCGCGGCCAGGCGATCAAGCACCGGGCGACCAGACGGAGCCGGGTGTTGGTGCGCATGGAGACCTCGCGCAGCACGTCCCACGCCTCCGCCGGCCGGAGCCCGCCCACCGCGATCACGACGCCGATGGCCTGGTCGACCTCGGCGTGCGAGGTCACGGCCTCCGTCAACTGCTCGACCTGCACCTCGAGTTCGGCGACCCGTTCTGCCCTCTCGCAGGCGGCTTCCACTGCGCGTCGGCGAGCCGGGAGCATCACGGTGCACCTCCAAGTGCCGTGCCTGGCAAGGGAACCGACTGACCTTGTACCACTCCTGCCCGCCGCTTCGCACGACAACCGTCCCATCGGGTATGCGCGGGGCAGATGACCGGGACGGCCATCTGCCCGAGCCGGAACACCTCACGCCGAAATGCCCCGGCCGTTCACGAACGCCGCCCGTACGCAGTTGGCCGACAGGTCGTCGAGCGCCTCCCGCAGGGGGACGTGGAGCAGGCACAGATCCGCACGAGCGCCGGGCTCCACAGTGCGCGAGGCGCCGCCGGGCGCGAGCGGTGCGCCCAGGAACAGGCCGAGCGCGGCACGCGGCGTCAGCCCTTCGGGGCCGACCCGCCCTGCGGCCGCGCGCATCACCGCCCAGGGGTCCGACGTGCCGTACGGGGCGTCCGTGCCCGCGGCGACGGGGACACCCGCGGCGCGGAGCGTGCCGCAGCGGTACAGGTGGGGCCGGTCGTCCGCGGCCACGTCCTTCTCATACGCGGCCGCCCGCTCCACCAGGAAGTGCGGCTGGGTGACCACGGTGACGCCGAGCATTCGCAGCCGGTCGACGGCCTCGGTGGGAATCACCGCACCGTGCTCGACACGGTCGCCGGACACACTGCCCGCCTCGTCCAGGGCGAGCAGCGTGACGAAGAGCTGGACGCGGGTGACGCAGTGGACGGCGACGGGTCGGGGCCGGGCCCGGGTGATGCGCGCCGCCAGGTCAGTGGCCGTGGGGAGCGTCAGGTCGTCGAGGCGAATCTTCACGGGGGCGGTGCGGTCCAGGCCGAGGATGGTGAGGCGTTGCGGGAGGGGACGCAGGAGTGTGCGCAGTTCGGGGGCGGGATGGGGGTCGGCGTTAGTGAATCCGGTGATGCCGCGCGCCGCGGCCCGACGCCCGACTCCCGCCAGATCCAATGGGGTTGGCGGGGTTCTGGCTCGCAGGCGTTCGTCCGCGCGCCAGAACCTGCCGTCACCGGCGTCGTCCAGACCCGCGGCGCGCAGGGCGGCCCCGTTCCACAACCACAGCTCGCCGCTGCGGTGCTGCACCCGCACCGGCCGGTCCGCGACGAACCGGTCGAGGATCGCACGGTCCAGGTCGCCCGCAACGCTCTCGTGATACCCGACGGCCCGCACCCACTCCCCCGGCGCCCCGCCCCGCAGCGCCTGTGTCAGCCCTTCGGGCCCGGCCACATCCGCGGGTCCGACCCGCACGGAAGCCGCCTCGGCGGCCAGCGCGGCGAGGTGCACATGGTGATCGTGCAGCCCCGGCAGCAGCGCGCCACCCCGCCCGTCGATCCCCCCGCTCCCGCCCAGGCGCGCCCCCACCTCGGCCACGCGCCCGGCCACCACCCGCACGTCCACCCGGCCGTGCCTCTCGACCTCCACGTCCCGGATCAGCACGGCGAGCCACCGCCCGCACCAGCGACGTCCGCTGCGCACGCCGCCATGGCGACGTCCACGAGGTGTCCGCCGCCGTCCCGCAGCGACCGGGCCGCGGCGCGCGCCGCGTAGACACCCGTGACGGGGTCGGCCAGGGCGTCGCCGAGGAATGCGGGACCTGCGCCGTCGGGCGGCCACGCCACGAGTCCGCCCGCCACCGCCGCGTCGTCGCCGAAGGCGATCCGATCGTCAGCGCGGCCGTAGCCTGTGATGCTCATCCACACCCGGCCGGGCCGCCCGGCGAGGAACCACCCTGCGTCGAGCCCGGCGCGGCGCAGGGCGCGCGGGCGTGACGCCTCGATCACCACGTCGGCGTCGGCGACCGCGGAGCGCAGCGCGGCGGGGTCGGTGAAGTCGAGGACGACGCCGCGGTGGCCTCGGTGCAGGTGGCGGTAGAAGGCCGGGCTGCCACGGCGCGCGCCGTCGGGGCGGGTCGCGCTCTCCACCTTCACCACTTCGGCGCCCCCGAGACCGAGCAGTCGCGCGCACAGCGGTCCCGCCCACAGCGCGGAGAAGTCCACGACCCGTATGCCGGCGGGCGTCCGCGGCTCGCTCGCGGGCCCGAGGCGTTCGCGGCGTACGGGCGGGCGGCGGTTGCACTCCGATCCGAGGGCCGCCGCCGGCACCCCCAGGAGCTGGGCCCGGCCGGCGGCCTCCGCCGCGGGGCGCGCGGCGATCGCGTCCGTCAACTCGCCTGCGCCGCCCAGCAGATTGAGGAGGGCAGGCACGGACGCGTGGTCGGCGGGGCGGGCGAGGTTGACGGCCACCCAGCCGTCGGCGGCCCGCAGCATGCGGCAGGAGCCGCCGGCCGAGGTCCGCCCCGAAGACGCGAAGCCCGCGAGCCGGGCCCGCAGGAACAGTTCCGTGCCGAGGTCTACCGGGACGCCGGTGAGGGCGGTGACGTCACGGGCGACCGCACGAAGTCGTCTTAGCGGGCCCGCCAAAAGCCGAGCTTCCGCCTCGGCCTCGAGCCCAACTCGTAGAGTTACGTTCTCCAAAACCGCGACCACCCTTCTCCCACCTGCATCGACAAATTACACTCACGCCGACGCGAACGGGAGACACCCAGCAGGAGGGCGGAGTGCCGGGACGCATGGACACGCCATGGCAACTCGTCGACCTCGACAACGACTTCAGCCGCGCCCCGCACGACCGCCCGGGGCCCGAACGCGCCTCCTTCGACACGCGTCCTCGCGTTGTCATCGGCTGCGCCGCACGGCCCGTGGACGTCCCGGCCGAGGCGTACGACGTGCTGCTGACCGGGATCGAGGACGCGCCGCGCCCCTGGGTTTCCTGCCCCGACCCACGCGAGACCGCCACCCGGTTGTGCGAGGCGGTGACGGCGAGCCCCGACGCGTCGATCACGCTGGTCCAAGTCCTGCGCCTGGGACGGAATCTGGACATACCCGAGCGCCTGGTCGCGGAGTCACTCGCGTACTCCGCCTTGCAGGGCGGCGCGACCTTCCGGCACTGGCTCGCGACTACGCCGCGCGGCACCGCCCGCCCCGCCGCACAGCCGGTACGCCTGGACCGCGAGGGTGATCGGCTCATCGTCACCCTCGACCGCCCCTGGGTGCGCAACGCCGTCGACGCGGCGACCAGGGACGCCCTGTGCGAGGCCCTGACGGTGGCCGTCGTCGATCCCTCGGTGACCCGAGTCGACCTGCGCGGGAGCGGTCCCGCGTTCTGCAGCGGCGGCGACCTCACCGAGTTCGGCACGTCGGGCGACCCCGCTCGGGCCCATCGGGTGCGCGTCGAGCACAGCCCGGCGGCCCTGCTGGCGCGTTGCGCGGGCCGGGCCACCGCGCATCTGCACGGCGCGTGCGTGGGCGCGGGCATCGAACTGGCCTCGTTCGCCGGCCGGGTCGTGGCCGCCCCCGACACCCGGATCCGGCTGCCGGAGGTCGCCATGGGCCTGATACCCGGCGCCGGGGGCACTGCCGGGATCCCTCGGCGCATCGGTCGCCACCGGGCCACCCATCTGGCCTTGTCAGGTGCGGAGTTGACCGCCTGCGAGGCGCAAGATTGGGGCCTAGTGGACGAGGTCACAGGGACCGTTTAAGGCAGTTGACTTCACCCCGGAGCCGTGCTTCAGTTCCCACTGAACGGAAACATGGTTCTCATCAGCACGCAACGTACCTCTTCGAAGAATGGGTGTGGTGTGTCGTGCCGTCCTCGTCCGTCAAGGAACAGATCCTCCTCACCGCGGAGCGGTTGTTCGCCGAGCGGGGGCTCGACGGGGCGTCCCTGCGACAGATCAGCGCGGCCGCCGGCAACGGCAACAACACAGCGGTGCAGTATCACTTCGGTTCGAAGGAACGGCTGGTCCAGGCGATCTTCGAGTACCGGCTGCGGGGCCTCAACGCACGCCGCGACGCCCTGGTCGCCGAGCGCTGCCCGGACGACCTCAGGTCCTGGGTGGAGTGCCATGTGGTGCCGGTGCTCGAACAGGGCGACCAGGAGGGCAGCCGCTACCTGAGCTTCGTGGCGAAGCTTCAGCAGCACGGGCGCAGGGACGTGCTCGGTCGTCTCTCCCCCGCCCTGTTGGCGCCGACCCACCGCTTCCGCACTCGGGTCGGCGCGCTGCTGCCTGCCGTTCCCGAACCGCTGCGGACGCACCGCATCGCCCAGGCGACGGCGTTCAGCGTGCACGCGGGGGCGGAGCGGGAGCAGAGCAGGGCCCGTGACGAGCGGGTGCTGCCGTTCGTCGTCCATGTGGGCGACCTTCTCGACGGGATCGTCGGATTCCTGGAGGCCCCAGTGTCGGCGGCGACGCTGGCCGCGCTCGCCGCGACAGCTCCGGTCGAACCGGCTCTGCCGATCCATCCGTAGCGACGCCCCGAAACGTCCCTTCCAACGATTGGTCGTTCGATGAGCATGGATCTGCACGACGCGGTCACCGTGGTCACCGGCGGGGGCAGCGGGATCGGACGCGCCTCAGCGCACGCCTTCGCGCGACGCGGCGCGCGCGTGGTGGTCACCGACCTCGAGGCCGAGCGCGCGCACACAGTGGCCGGGGAACTCGGCGGCCGGGGTGTCGCCGCCCGGTGCGATGTGACGGACCTCGACGACCTGCGGGCCGTGCGCGACCTGGTCCTCGACCGGTTCGGGCGCGTCGACGTGGTGATGAACAACGTGGGCATCCTCGCCGTCGGCCCCGTCGAGGACATTCCGCTCGACGCCTGGCAACGGGTGATCGACGTGAATCTGCTGAGTGTGGTGCGCAGCAATCTGGTGTTCTTGCCCTTGCTGCTCGGCCAGGGCTCTGGGCACGTGGTCAACACCGCTTCCACCGCGGGCCTGTTGCCGTACGGGTTCGACCGGCTGCCGTACACGGCGACAAAGCACGCCGTCGTCGGCCTGTCCGAGTCGCTCGCGCTGTATCTGCGTCCGCGCGGCATCGGTGTCTCGTGCCTGTGCCCGGCCGGGGTCGCCACGAACATCGTCGAGCAGATCACGTTCTACGGGGAGCCGGCCGCGCCCCAGGGGCCCGCGTTCCCCGTCGTCGACGCCGATTCGGTGGGCGAACTGGTCGCCGACGGGATCAGCGAGGGCCGGTTCCTGATCCTCACCGCACCCGAAGCCGCCGACGAACTGCGCGAGTTGGGCGCGGACGTCGATCTGTATCTGTCCCGACTGACAAAGGACGCCGGATGAATCCCACAGGCAGCAGCACCATCGACCGGATGAGCCTGGACGGCAAGGTGGCCGTCGTCACCGGTGGCGCAGGCGCCATCGGCCAGGTGTACGCGCGGGCCCTCGCCGAGGCCGGGGCGCGCGTCGTGCTCGCGGATCTGGACGGCGAGGGGGCCGAGCGGGCCGCCAAGTCCCTTGCCTCCGACGGGCTGCACGCGCTCGGCGTGCGGGTGGACATCACCGACCGGGACTCGGCCGCAACCATGACGGCCCTGACCGTCGAGACCTTCGGCGGGGTCGACATCCTGGTCAACAACGCGGCGCTGATGGCGGACATCCCGCAGGTGGACCTCCTCGAACTGCCCGGTGAGTGGTTCGACCGAGTCATGCGGGTCAATGTGTTCGGGGCGGTCGTCTGCGCGGGCGCGGTGAAGGCGTCGATGGTGGAGCGGGGCGGTGGACGGATCATCAACCAGGTGTCGGCCGGGGCCTTCATGGGCGGCGGCATCTACGGGGTGAGCAAGCTGGCCCTGGTCAACGTGACGGTGGGCCTTGCCCGTTCGCTGGGACCTCTCGGCATCAACGTCAACGCCATCGCTCCGGGCCTCGTCGAAAACGAACCCGGATTCAAGAGCCTGCCCGCCGAACACCCCGCTCGCGCCGCGCTCGCCTCCGCGATCCCCGGCAAGAAGCAGGCACCCGCGGAGGACCTGCTCGGGACGCTGCTCCTGCTGGCCTCCCCCGCCGGAGAGTGGATCAACGGCCAGACGATCAGCGTCGACGGCGGGTGGGTGAGCCGACTGTGAACGCCGACACCAGCCTCTCCCAGATCACCGACCAGCTGGGCGTCACCGGCCCGCTCATCGACGGCAGTTGGCTCGAGAAGACCTCCCTCGGCGCGGCCGACCACCTCAGTCCCGCGACCGGCCGGGTCAATGGCTCGGTGCTGCTGTGTGGGCCGCATGAGGTGAACGACGCGGTGGCCGCCGCGCGCGCCGCGCAGCCCGAGTGGCGGGCGATGTCCCCGGACAAGCGGCGCCGCATCCTCCAGCGGGTGGAGGAGCTGATGCTGGAGCGGGTAGGCGATCTTGGCCGGCTCACGACCCTGGAGATCGGCGCGCCGATCCTGATGTCGTCGGCGCTCGCCCATCTGTGCGCGGGCTGGTTCGGCTACTACGCGGGGTGGGCCGACAAGATCGAGGGCGTGACCATCCCGCCGAGCCCGCTCATGGTGCCGGGTCTGGACTACACCGTGCCGGAGCCGTACGGGGTGGTGGGCGCCATCCTCACGTGGAACGGCCCGGTCATGTCGGTCGGCATGAAGATCGCGCCGGCGCTCGCGGCCGGCAACTGTGTGGTGGTGAAATCCCCCGACCTGGCGCCGTTCGCGGTGGCACGGTTCGGCGAGATCGCCCTGGAGGCGGGGCTGCCGCCCGGTGTGCTGCACATCCTGCCGGGCGGGCCGGAGGCGGGCGATCACCTCGTGCGCCACGGGGACGTCGACATGATCTCCTTCACCGGCGGCATCCCGACCGCGCGGAAGATCCTCGACGCGGCCCGCCACACCCTGAAGCCGGTCCTGCTGGAGCTGGGCGGAAAGACGGCGAGCGTCGTCTTCCCCGACGCCGACCTCGACGCGGCGGTCGCCGACACGGTCCGCTCCTGCATGAACCTCTCCGGCCAGGGCTGCAACCTCAGTACGCGGCTTCTTGTGCACAGGGACGTGTACGAAGACGTCGTCGCGGCGGCCGGGCGGGCCGCTGCCGCACTGACCGTGGGCGACCCCTTCGCGCCGACGACGGCGCTCGGCCCGGTGATCGGCCCGGCCGCCAGGGACCGGATCCTCGGGGTGATCGAGCGGGCTGCGGGCACCGCCCGGCTCATCACGGGCGGTCGCGCCGTCGACCCGAGCGTCCTGTCTCCGGAGGTCCGGGAAGGCTGTTTCGTCGAGCCGACCGTGCTCGCCGATGTGGCCGAGGACAGCGAGGTGGCCCGGCACGAGGTGTTCGGCCCTGTGCTCAGTGTCCTGCCCTTCGACGACGAGGACGACGCGGTGCGGCTCGCCAACGCGACGCCGTACGGGCTCGGTTCGGTCCTCTACACCCGTGACGTGGCGCGCGTGCAGCGCGTCGTACCGCGCCTGCGGGCGGGCACCGTGCACGTCAACGGGGCGTCGGGGCAGCCGCCGGGCGCGCCGTTCGGCGGATACAAGCACAGCGGGCACGGGCGCGAGGGCGGCAAGGAGGGGCTGTACGAGTTCTTGCAGACCAAGAACGTCTTCATCCGCGCGTAGCCACCAGGAGGTACTCATGGACGTCACTCATGACACGCCGTTCGACCGGGCGTCGCGCGACTTCCTGGACGCGCAAGTGTGGTCGCGGCCCGGCCTGGCTCGACGGGACCGGCGTTGGACCACGCTGACCTGCGTGGCAGCGGCGGACGCGCCCGGGCCGATCGAGGAGCAGGTGCACGCGGCGCTCGCCGGCGGTGACATCACGCTCACGGAGATGCTGGAGTTCGTGCTGCACTTCGCCGTGTACTGCGGCTGGCCCAAGGCCTCGCACCTCGAAGGGGCCGTCGGTCGCCAGTGGGACCGCATCCACCGCGACCGAGGTGAACCGACCCCGCCCTGGCCTGAGTTGGGCAACGACACGCTTGGACCGACGGACATGGACAAGCGGATCGCGCGCGGCGCGGAGGAGTTCGTCGACGTCAATCTGGTGCCCGCGCCACCCTCCACGTCCCCGTACCGGCACGCCGGCATTCTGGGCTTCGTCTTCGGGCATGTGTGGAAGCGCCCCGGGCTCGCCCGCCGGGACCGCCGGATCATCACAGTGGCGGCCGTGGCACTCGACGACTCCCCGGTCCCGCTGCGCTCCCACGTGACGGCAGCGCTGCACTCAGGTGACATCACCAAGGCGGAGATGGACGAGATCGTGCTGCAGTTCGCCGCGTACTACGGGTTCGCGAAGGGCGACGCGCTCGCGGACGCCGTGGAGGCTGCATGGGCGGCGCTGCCCGCGTAGGCACCGGCATAAGAGGGAGGGGCCGGGGACATCGTCCCGGCCCCTCCCTCTTCGCTGCTCTATTCCGGCGGAAAGACCGGTTTCCCGCTCTCCGTGTCCACGATCGAGATCGCCTCGACCGGGCAGGACTCGGCGATCTCCAGGACTTCCTCGGAGGTGGCCGACGACTCGGTCCGCGCCCGCCCCTGACCCTGTTCGTCGCGCTCGAAGGCGCTCGGCAGAGAGGCGACGCACAGCCCGGTGCGGACGCACATGCGCGGGTCGACGGCGACGTCCCACCGCTGTGTCATCGCCCCGCACCGCCGATCACCAACGGCAGCGTCTTCCACCCTCGTACGGTCGAGGTCTGCGCCAGCTCCGCGCCGTCCCAGTCGATCTCCCAGTCGGGGAACCGCCGCAGGATCTCCTCCGCCGCCACCCTCCCCTCCAGTCGGGCGAGGGCTGCGCCGAGGCAGTAGTGGGCGCCGACGCCGAACGACATGTGCTGGGTGACACGGTGGATGTCAAAGCGATCCGGGTCGGGGAAGCGCTCCGGGTCACGGTTGGCTGCGGCCTGGATGAACAGCATGGCGCTCCCGGCCGGCACCGTACGCCCGTACAGCTCGACGTCCTTGGTGACGTAGCGCGCGGTGAAGGGGCCTGTCGGCTCGAAGCGCAGGATCTCCTCGATGGCGTTCGGGAGGAGCGACGGGTCGGCCACCAGTTCTCTGCGGGCCTCCGGGTAGCGGGCCATCAGGGCGCCGAACCAGCCGATGAGGCGGCCGGTCGTCTCGTTGCCCGCACCCGCTACCACCGTGCAGTACGTCAGGACCTCCTCGTCGGTGAGGGTGCGGCGGGTGCCCTTCTCGTCCTCGAACTCGGCGGTCACCAGCTCGGTCATGAGGTCGTCCGAGGGATGCTTCTTGCGCCAGTCGATGTACGCCTGGAGTCCTTCGGTGTTGAGCATCTCGGAAGGGTCGAGCCTGCCGCGTCCTGTGGTGTCGAGGGTGGCGTCCGTGCGGTCGCGGTACGTCGCCTGGTCGGCCTCCGGGATGCCGAGCAACATGCCGATCACCCGCATCGGCATCTCGGCGCCCACGACCTCCACGAGGTCGAAGCGTTCGGCGCCTGCCACCGGTTCGAGCACGCTCGTGCAGAAGTCGCGGATCTGCGGCTCCAGTTGGGCGATGCGGCGTGGGGTGAAGACGCGGGCCAAGAGGCGCCGGTGTATGTCGTGGACCGGCGGGTCCTCGAAGATGAGGGTGCCCGGGGGAATGTCGACGTTCGCCTGAATGATCTCCAGGATGTCGCCGCGCGAAGACGAGTATGTCTGCCAGTCGGCGAGGCCGCTCTGGACGTCGACGTGCCGGCTGACCGCGTAGAAGTCGTGCTCGGCGTTGTAGTAGAGCGGCGCCTCTTCGCGCAGGCGGGCGTAGAGGGGGTAGGGGTCGCGGGCGAGGGCAGGGTCGAAGGGGTCCCAGGAAAGGGCGGCGGCAGTGGTCATTTGAGCATGGCTCCCGCGTCGACGGTCTGGGTGCTGCCGGTGACGTACCGGCCCTCGTCGGAGGCGAGGTAGAGGACGGCGTTGCTGATGTCACGTGCCTCGACCCACGGCGTCGGCAGGATGTGCATGCTTTGCGAGACGGCGGCGAAGTCGTCGACGGTGGGGGCCTCCAGGTCGGGGCGGAACATTTTGTACGTACCCTCGTGCATCACCATCGGGGTGTTGACCTGGCTGGGATGGACGGAGTTGACGCGGATGTTGTGCTCGCCCAGTTCCCAGGCCAGGGTGCGCATCAGGCCGACGACCCCGTGCTTGGCGGCGACGTAGTGTCCGATGTGGGCGTGGCCGCGCAGCCCGCCGACGGAGCTGGTGAGGATGATCGAGCCGCCCCGGCCGCCGGCGATGATGTGCGGCACCGACACCTTGGTGGTGAGCCAGACGCCGGTGAGGTTGATGTCGATCGTGTCGCGCCAGGTCTTCTCGTCCATCTCGTGCGCGAGGGCACCGTTACTGCCGATCCCGGCGTTGGCGCAGACGATGTCGAGCCGGCCGAACCGTTCGACGCCCTCGTCGACGGCCACCTTGAGCGCGTCATGGTCGCGGACGTCGGCCTGTACGGCGTGGATGCGGCGGCCCAGCTTCTGCACCTGGTTGACGGTCTCGTCGAGGTCTTCGGGGGTCGACATGGCGAACTGGACGCCGTCGAGCTGCTTGCAGACATCGATGGCGATGATGTCGGCGCCTTCCTCGGCGAGCCGGATGGCGTGGCTGCGGCCTTGACCGCGCGCCGCTCCGGTGATGAACGCGACCTTGCCTTCTACGCGTCCGGGCATGGGGTACCTCATTCCTGGGGTGAAGGGGGTTCGGGGGGCTTGGCGAGTCGGTGAATACGTGTGTCAGCGGCGCCGCAGCCCGCGCAGGCCCAGGGCGAGCAGCAGCGCGGCGGCGATCGACACGGCGATCGACACGACGCGCTTGAGCGCGGCACCCGAGGCCGTGTCGGCGAGATCGAGCGGATCGGACGTGGCATTGAGTTGCGGGGAGTTGGCCATGAGCTCCGCCGCCAGGTTCTCCGCGAACCGGTCCAGCAGCGCCCCGGACACCTCCGCGAGCGTGCCGCGCCCGAACTGGGCGGGTCTGCCGGTGATGGTGAGTTCGGTCTCGACCTGTACGTCGGTGTGGTCGGGGTCGTCGGCGGCGTTCAGGCGGCACGTGACACGCGCCTTCGCGGTGCCGTTCCCCCGGGACTCGCGGCCGCTCGCCTCCAGGACCACGGTCTTCGACTCCTCGTCGCGGGTCACGAAGGTCACGGTGCCGCTGTAGGTGAGTCCGACAGGGCCCAGCTTGACTTTGATGCGGCCGTGGTGGGTGTCGCCCTCGCTGCCGGTGAGTGTCGCTCCCGGGACGCAGGGAGCGACGCGTTCCACGTCGAGGAGGGCCCGCCAGGCGTCGTGGACCCCGATGGGGATGCCGAGCCTGTTCTCCAGTTTCATGCCGATGTCCCTTCCTCGGCGGCTGCCCGCACGGCGTCGACGATCCCCTGGTAGCCGGTGCACCGGCACAGGTTCCCGGTCAGCGCTTCGCGGATCTCCTCGTCGGTGGGCTTGGGGTTCTCGGCGAGGAAGGCGGTGACCGAGACGATCAGTCCGGGCGTGCAGAATCCGCACTGCAGGGCGTGGTTCTGGCGGAACGCGGCCTGGACCGTGGAGAGTTGACCGTCTTTGCCCGACATTCCTTCGACGGTCGTCACCTCCGCCCCGTCGGCCTGCACGGCGAACACCAGGCAGGCGCGGACGGCCTCGCCGTCGAGCAGCACGGTGCAGGCTCCGCAGACGCCGTGTTCGCAGCCGAGGTGGGTGCCGGTGAGGCCGCAGTTCACGCGGAGGAAGTCGGCGAGGGTGAGCCGGGGCGGCACGCTCGATCGCCGCCCCGTACCGTTGACGTGTACATGGATGTCGACGGGAGCCGGGTCAGCCATGGAGTGCCTCCTGTACGGCGCGGCGCCAGGCGCGGGCGACCATGGCGGCGCCGACGCGGGTGCGGTAGCGGGCCGACCCGTGCAGATCGGACGGGACGGATGCCAGGTTCTCGGTGGCGGCGCGGCCGAGGTCGTCCGGGACGGCGTCCGTGGGGTCGGTGCCGAGCAGCCCGGTCTCCGTGGCGAGCGCCCGGGTCGCGGTCGGGCCGAGCCCGAACAGGCCGATGGCGCACCGGTCGAGCCTCCCGTCGGCCGTGACGCGCAGCGCGACGGTGGCTCCGGCGATGGCGAAGTCGCCGCTTCTGCGGGCGAACTCCTCGACGGCGAAGCCGCAACGCCCGCCCCAGACAGGGAAGTTCACCCCTGTCAGTAATTCGTCCTCGGCCAGCGCCGTGCTCCACACGCCGGTGAAGAAGTCGGCGGCCGGGATCGTGCGGCGGCCTCGTGGTGACTCCGCCTCCAGGTCGGCGTCCAGGGTCAGCGCGACCGCCGGGTATTCGGCCGCGGCGTCGGCGTGCGCGAGCGAACCGCCGACCGTGCCGCGGCTACGTATCTGGAAGTGGCCGATGAGTGGTGTGGCGCGGGCGAGCAGCGGAACCGCCGCGCGGATCTCCTCCGAACGCTGGACGGTGGCCTGGGTCGTCCCGGCCCCGATGCGCACGGACCCGTCCTCGCGCCGCTCGATGCCCTGCAGCGCGTCGACGAGGCGCAGGTCGACGAGGTGTCCGAAGGCCGCGAGGCGCAGCGCGAGCATCGGCACGAGGCTTTGTCCGCCCGCGAGGGCCTTCGCCTCGTCTCCGTGTTCGGCGAGCAGGCCTACCGCTTCGCCGACGCTGGTCGGCGCGTGGTAGGTGAAAGCCGCGGGCTTCACCGTGCTGTCACCCCCTGCGCCTGCTCGACGAGTTGGACGATCCGCGCGGGAGTCAGGGGCAATCGGTCGACGCGTACACCCAGGGGCGCGAGTGCGTCGGCGACCGCGTTCACGACGGCCGGCGCCGAGCCGATGGCGCCGCCCTCGCCGACCCCCTTGTACCCGCCCGGTCCTGGGCTCGGTGTTTCCACGTGCCCGACCTCGATCACCGGTACTTCGGTGGCGGTCGGCAGCAGGTAGTCCATGAACGTGGTGGCCACGGGGTTGCCCTCGTCGTCGTATGCGAGGTGCTCGTAGAGGGCGCCGCCGATGCCCTGCACGGTGCCTCCGAAGATCTGGCCCTCCACGACGCTCGGGTTGATCATCGGGCCGCAGTCCTCGCTGACGATGTACCGCAACAGCGTGACCTCGCCGGTCACGAGGTCGACCTCGCAGGTGCACACGTGGGTGGCGTTCGCCCAGATCATGAGGTGCGGCGTGTGGTAGCGGCCGCTGGCCTCCAGTCCCGCCGACGCTCCGGGTGGCAGGGCGTGCACCTGGTAGTACGCGAGGTCGGCGATCTCGGCGAGCGTGAGAACAGCGTCGCCGCCCTTCGCGGTGGCCCGTCCTCGGTTGAACTCGACGTCCTCGACGGGCACTTCGAGCCGGTGCGCGGCGATGGCCAGGATGCGCTCCCGCAGCACCCCTGCCGTCTTGGCGATCGCCCCCGCCGTCATGGATCCCGAGCGGCTGCCGCCCGTTCCCGCGCCGTACGGGGTGACGGCGGTGTCGCCCTGGACCGTACTGACGTCCTCGACGGCGACGCCGAGCGCGTCGGCCGTCAGCTGTACGACGGTCGTCTCCAGGCTGTTGCCGCAGGACCCTCCGGCGACGTACACATTGACCTTGCCGGAGGGCTCGATGCGGATGGTGGCGCCCTCGGTGGCGTGGAACGGGGTGGCACCCGCGGTCGGTTCGACGTACGTGCACGTGCCGACGCCCAGGTAGCGTCCGGTCTCACGGGCCCGGGCCTGTTCCTTGCGGAACGCGTCGTAGTCGAGCATGGTCAGGGCCTGCTCGAAGGTCTCGCGCGGCGACATGTGGTCGTAGGGCATGCCGTTGCAGTTCGCCGTGGGCAGGTCGTCGGCGCTCAGCATGTTGCGGCGCCGCAACTCAACAGGGTCGAGGCCGAGTTGGCGCGCGGCGGTGTCGAGCAGCACCTCACGCGCCATCGACTCGTACTGCCAGGGCCCCCGGTACGCCACCCGTCCACTGGTGTTGGAGAACACGAACCGCGACGAGAACGTGCCCTCGGGAATCCGGTACGGGCCGGGGAACAGCATCCCGACGGCGATGCCGCTCTGCACCGGCGACGGGGTCGGGTAGGCACCCGCGTCCTGGACGTGGTCGAGGGTCGCGGCGAGGATCCTGCCGTCCCCGTCGAAGGCCATCCGGGCCTCGCCGTGCTCGTGCCGCGCCTGCCCGGCCGCCAACAGATGCTCCTGCCGGTCCTCGATCCATTTGAGTGCGGCGGGGAGCTTGGTGGCGGCCAGCAGTACGCACATGTCCTCGCGCTGCGGCAGCACCTTCTGCCCGAATCCGCCTCCGGTGTCACGCATGACGACCCGCACCCGGTGCTCGTCGATCCCCAGCAGGCGGGCGCAGAAGGCGCGGACCTCGTGCGGGGACTGGGTCGCGGCCCAGATCGCCATCTCCCCGCCGGCCGCTGTCCATTCGGCGACGATGCCGCGGGTCTCCATCGGGACGGGGCCGTGCGCCTGCTGGTGGATGGTCTGTGACACGACGTGCGGGGCGTTCGCGAAGACGGGGTCGAGGTCGCTCATGGGGCGCCCGCCGAGCTGCCCGGCCAGATTGTCGGGGTATGCGGCGTGCACGGACTCCAGGGAGCCGAGGGCCGCCGCGTAGTCGACAACCGGCGGTAGTGGCTCGTAGTCCACGAGGACCAACTCGGCAGCGTCCTCGGCGACATAGCGGTCGACGGCGACGACCATCGCGACCGGGTCGCCCGCGAACCGCACCTCCCCTTCGGCGAGCGGAGGCCGAGGCGTGTCCGGGGCGTCGCGTCCATCGAGGGTGTACCACTGTTCGTGGACGCCGGGGTTGAGGTCCTCGGCCACGAACACGGCGTGCACACCGTCGAGTTGGAGTGCCTCGGAGGTGTCGATGCCGAGAATGCGGGCCCGTGGAAGGGGGCTGCGGACGAAGTGGGCGTGCAGCATGCCGGGGCGCACGACGTCGTCGACGTAGGTTCCGGTGCCGGTCAGGAGACGCAGGTCCTCAACCCGTGGGGTGCGGGTGCCCGCATAGGGGGCGTGACCGCCGCTTGGTGCCATCGGCCCTACCTTCCGTCCAGATGCTGAACGAGTGTTTAACCGAGGTGCTGAACGACTGTTTAACACCCGCGCTTCGCGAGCGTCAAGCACAATGACCGCATGACTGCTGCGCCGCGCCGGATGGGCGCCGAGAACTCCAAGACCCGTCTGCTGCTGCTCGACATCACGGAGCGACTGATGCTGGAGGAGGGGTACGCGGCCGTCGGTGTACGGCGCGTGGCGCGCGAGGCCGAGGTGGCTCCGGCCCTGGTCTTGTACTACTTCCGCACGCTCGACGACCTGTTCCTGGCGGCGCTTCGGCGGCGCGCGGACCAGGAGTTGGCGCGCGTGGACCGGGTCCTCGACGGTCCGCAGCCGCTGCGCATGCTGTGGACGCTCAGCAGCCACCCCGGCAACACACTGACGACGGAGTTCGCGGCGCTCGCCAACCACCGCAAGGCGATCCGCGCCGAACTCGCGGCCCACGCGGATCGCTACCGCGAGGCGCAGGTGGCGGCACTGACCCGCAGGCTCGCCGAGACGGGCGTGGAGCTGCCGGACGGACTCTCCCCTGCCGTGCTGCTGGTGCTCACCAATGCGCTCGGCCGGATCCTGATGATGGAGAACACGATGGGGATGACGACGCGGCACGAGGAAGCCGTGGCGTTCGTGGAGGACTTCCTCAAACGGTACGAGGGAGCGTCGGCCTCGGACGCGTAGGACCGGACCGGGCCCCTCAGTCCGATTCCGGCGCCTCCTGGAACAGCAGATCCAGGAACGCGCGGACCGGTCCGACGATGTCGAGGTCGTGGTCCAACAGCCATTGCAGCTGCAGGCCGTTGAGCACCGCCTGGAGCAGCGTCGCCGCGTGCTCGGGGGCGAGGTTCTGGTGGAGTTCGCCGCGCTGCGCCTTGCCGTGCATGCCCTGCGCGAAGTTGGTGCGCACCCTGCCGTAGCGCTCGGTGAAGTAGCCGTGCGCGGGGTGGTCCGGGCGGGCCGCGGCCGCCGCGAGTTCGAGCCACAGGCGCATCAGTTCCGGTGACTTCTGGTGGTGGCGCATGAGTTCGCCGAGGTAGGGGCCGAGTTCGCCCATGTCGGCGACCTGCGACTCCCCGTACTGCCACTCCTCGGTGTCGCGTTCGGCGAGCACCGCGGCCAGCAGGTCGCCCTTGTTCTGGAAGTGGTGGAGCAGTCCCGCGTGCGTGATGCCCGCGCGCTCCGCGATACCCCGCAACGAGGCCTTGCTGAAGCCATGTTCGGCGAAGCAGTCGCGCGCCGCCCGCACGATCTCCGCCCGGCGGGCCGCCGTCTTCGCGTACGGCCCGCGCGCTTTCGCCTGACTCACAGCGCCCTCCCCTGGGGTGATGCAGTGTCGGATAACGCTCTGGTCACGAAGCCGGGCGACAGTCTTCCCGGCCTCCGAGATCGCGGTCTACCTTCCAAACGAAAACCAACCACATGGTAACAGTTGGCTGGGCCCCCGGGCTCTGCCCTCGGAAGGGCAGTCCACATGACCGCATTCCCGCCCGGCTTCCTCTGGGGCGCCTCCACCGCACCGCACCAGATCGAGGGCAACAACCTCAACAGCGACTTCTGGGCGAGCGAGGGGCGCGTGCCCGGCATGGAGCGCAGCGGCGACGCCTGCGACAGCTACCACCGCTACGCCGAGGACATGCGGCTGCTCGCCGACGCCGGGCTCACCGCCTACCGCTTCGGCATCGAGTGGGCGCGGATCGAGCCGCTGCCCGGCCACATCTCGCGCGCCGAACTCGCCCACTACCGGCGGATGATCGACACGGCGGTCGGTCTCGGCCTGACGCCGGTGGTGACACTGCACCACTTCACCAGCCCGCTGTGGTTCGCGCAGGAGGGCGGGTGGCTCGGGGACCGGGCGGTGGGCCGGTTCCGTGCGTACGTCGAGGCGGTGTGCCCGATCCTCGACGGCGTCGAGTGGGTCGTGACCATGAACGAGCCGAACATGCTGGCCATCATGGTCGGCATGGCCCGAGCCATGGAGAGCCGGCAGGGCTCCGAACAACAGGCCTCCGAAGAGTGGCAGAGCCCCACGGTCGACACCGCAAGCCCGCGCCCCGCACTCCCCGCCCCGGACGTGAAGATCGGCGAACGCCTCGTCGAGGCCCACCACGCCGCCCGCGAGGCCCTGCGCACACACCTCCCCGGCGCCAAGGTCGGCTGGACCGTGGCCAACCGCGCCTTCGTCGCCCGCCCCGGCGCCGAGGACAAGAAGCGCGAACTGGAGCACATCTGGGAGGACCTGTACCTGGACGGCTCGCGCGGCGACGACTTCGTCGGCGTGCAGTCGTACTCCAGCCAGTGGGTCGGCCCCGACGGCGTCGAACCGCACCCTCAAGCCCCCGACAACACCTTGGTCGGCACCGCCTACCGCCCCGACGCCCTCGCCATCGCCGTCCGGCACACCGCCGAGGTAACCGGCGGCCTGCCGATCCTGGTCACCGAGAACGGCATCGCCACGCACGACGACACCCGCCGGATCGCCTACACACGCGAGGCACTCGACCACCTCGAGGCGACCGTAACCGAGGGCGCGGACGTCCGCGGCTATCTGCACTGGAGCCTGCTCGACAACTACGAGTGGGGGCACTGGGAGCCCACCTTCGGCCTGATCGCGGTGGACCGGGAGACCTTCGAGCGCCGCCCGAAGCCGAGCCTCGCCTGGCTGGGCGAGACCGCCCGCCGCACCGCCAATTGACTTGCCCGCGAAGGGACTCCACCGTGCCGATCCCCGTACCCGACGTGTCGTCCTTGCCCCTTGCCGAACTGGTCTCGCTGTCCGGGCGCCGCGCCGTCGTGACCGGCGCCGGCCAGGGCCTCGGCCGGGCCATCGCCCAGCGCCTGTCGGAGGCGGGCGCGGACGTGCTGGTCACGGACGTCGACGAGAAACTCGCCGCGAGCGCCGCCGAAACGCTGAAGGGCCGCGCGCTGCCGGTCCGGATGGACGTCACCGATCCCTCCAGTGTGTCCGCCGCCGCGGACCGCGCGGTGCGCGAGTGGGGCGGGATCGACATCTGGGTCAACAACGCGGGGATTTTCCCGAGCGTTCCGGCCCTGGAGATGTCCGCGGACACCTGGGACGAGGTGTTCGCCGTGAACGCGCGCGGTGTCTTCCTCGGCGCGAAGGAGGCCGCCCGCCGGATGAGCGAGGCCGGCCACGGGGGCGTCGTCGTCAACGTCGTCTCCACCGCCGGCTTCCGGGGAACGGCGCCGGGGCTCGCCGCGTACGTCGGGTCGAAGCACGCGACGCGCGGGCTCACCCGCCAACTGGCGCTGGAATTCGCCCCGATGGGCATCCGTGTGCTCGGTGTCGCGCCGACGTTCGTGCCCACCGAGGGAAACCTCGCCGCTGCCGGCGTCACCGATCCCGCCGAGGCCTCGCACCTCATGTCCGTGATGCAGCCGACCATCCTGGGCCGCCTCGGTGTCCCCGACGACGTGGCCCGCATTGTTCTCTTCGCCGCAAGCGACCTGGCGGCCTTCATGACGGGGAGCACGCTCCTCGCGGACGCCGGTGAAACGGCCTGACCACGCCCGCCCCATCTCCTGAAGAAGGAACCAGAGGAGCCGCATGCTCTCGCCCCGCACCAGCCCCACCCGCGACATCGTCGGCCTCGACGGACTGTGGCGGTTCGCCCTCGACTCCCGCGCGACCGCCGAGCCATGGCGGGCCCGCCTCGACACACCACTCGAAGCCCCCGTCCCCGCGAGCTACAACGACCTGTTCACGGACCCGGAGATCCGCGACCACGTCGGCGTCGTCTGGTACCAGCGCGAGGTGCGGGTGCCGCGCGGCTGGTCCGGGCAGCGCGTGGTGCTGCGCTTCGGCTCCGTCACGCACGCGGCGCAGGTGTACGTGGACGACCGGCTCGTCACGGAACACACCGGGGGCTACACCCCGTTCGAGGCCGACCTCACCGATGTCGTGGCCCCCGGCGCCGAGTTCCGGCTGACGGCCGGCGTCGACAACCGGCTGACCAACGAGACGCTGCCGCCGGGCACGGTCACCACGGGCCCCGACGGCCGCCCCCGCCAGTCCTACCTGCACGACTTCTACAACTACGCGGGGATCGCCCGCCCGGTGCGCCTGTGCAGCACCCCGCGCAGCCACGTCGAGGACATCACCGTCGTCACGGGCCGGGACGGCTCGGCCGGTGTCGTCGACTACCTCGTGGAGGCCGTGGGCGGCGCCGAGGAAGTGCGGGTGCGCGCGGTCGACGAGGCGGGCGCGACGGTCGCCTCATCGACAGGAACGGAGGGCTCCCTGCGCATCGAGGACGTCACACTCTGGCGGCCCGGCGCCGCCTACCTGTACGATCTCATAGTTGAACTGGTCTGCCCTGATGGCAAGTTGCTCGACAGCTACACCCAGCCGTTCGGCGTCCGCACCGTCGAGGTCCGTGGCACGGACTTCCTCATCAACGGCGAACCCTTCTACTTCACGGGCTTCGGCAAGCACGAGGACACCCCCGTGCGCGGCAAGGGCCACGACGACGCCTACCTCGTCCACGACTTCCAGCTCCTCGACTGGACCGGCGCCAACTCCTTCCGCACCGCGCACTATCCGTACGCCGAGGAGGTTCTGGACTTCGCGGACCGGCACGGCGTCGTCGTCATCGACGAGACGGCGGCCGTCGGCCTCAACCTCGGAGTGCAGGGCGGCCTCACCGGCGTCCCGCCCACCCCGACGTTCGCACCGGAGAACTTCGGCGGCGTCATGGGCGACGTACACGCCCAGCACCTGCGGGAGTTGATCGAGCGCGACAAGAACCACCCGAGCGTCGTCATGTGGTGTCTCGCCAACGAGCCCGCCTCCAACGAGGAGGGCGCCCGGGAGTACTTCGAGCCGCTCGTCGAGCTCGTCCGCAAGCTCGACCCGACGCGCCCCCTCACGTACGCCGCCGTGATGTTCGCGACCCCGCAGAACGACCGGATCGGCGACCTGTTCGACGTGCTCAGCATCAACCGCTATTACGGCTGGTACCTGTTCACCGGCGACCTCGCCACCGCCGAGACGTACCTGGAGCAGGATCTGCGCGGCTGGGCGGAGCGGTTCGGCAAGCCCGTGATGATGTCCGAGTACGGCGCCGACACGCAGCCGGGGCTGCACTCGGTGTGGGACGCGCCGTGGAGCGAGGAGTACCAGAGCGATCTCCTCGCCATGTACCACCGGGTCTTCGACCGGATCCCGGCGTTCGTCGGCGAACACGTGTGGAACTTCGCCGACTTCCAGACCTCGGCCGGCATCCACCGCGTCGACGGCAACAAGAAGGGTGTGTTCACGCGCGAACGCAAACCCAAGTCGGCCGCGTTCGCTCTGCGTCGCCGCTGGCAGGGCCTCGACGGGCGCAAGCCCGGCACACCCATTGCTGAAGAAGACTGACGGAGGGTTCCTCATGGCTCAGGACATCGGTCACGGGAACCCGCCCGCGGGTCCCACGATCGAAGCGCCCGAACTGCGGAAGGTCAGCGCCGGATACATCGCGTGGATGGCGGTCGGCAACTTCGGCGCCTCGCTCGCGCTGATGGTCCCGTTGTCGTACTCGCTCGCCGTGCGCGTCTCCGAACTCGTGCCCGGGCGCGAGGAGTTGCTCGGCTATGTCACCGGGTCCGCGCAGTTCGTCTATCTGGTACTCAGCCCGCTGATCGGGCTGTGCAGCGACCGCACGCGCTCGCGGCTCGGGCGCCGGACACCGTTCATGCTGCTCGGCGCGGTCCTCGGCATCGTCTCGCTGCTCGGGATCGCCGTCGCGCCGAGCGTGCTCCTCGTGGGGCTCGCGTGGGTCGTCGGCATGGTGGGCTGGTCAACGGCGGGCCAGGCCATCCAGAACGTCCAGGCGGACCGCGTGCCCGAGGAGCAGCGGGGCCGGGTGGCGGCGCTGACCAGCGTCTCTCAGCAGATCGCTCCGGTGGTGGGGATCGGCGTCGCGTACGCGGTGGCGTCGAGCACGCTCCTTGTGTTCCTGGTGCCGGGGCTCGTCGGGGCGGCGCTCCTCGTCCTGTTCCCGGTCTTCAGGCCGGAGGGTGACTCGCGTGCGCTCGTGCACACCACGAGCGCTCTGACGGTGCGGAGCCTGATCGCCAGCTACGGCTTCAGTCCCCGCAAGTACCCCGACTTCGGCTGGAACTGGCTCGGTCGCTTCATCTTCTTCATGGGCCTGTACTTCAACACCACCTTCGGCACCTTCTTCTACGCGCAGCGGCTCGACCTCCCGGTCAAGGAGGTCGCCGGGGTGGTGGCGTCCATCGGGGTCATCGGGGTGCTCGCGGCCACCGGAGGCGCGATCGCGGGCGGTTTCCTCTCGGACAAGCTGGGCCGGCGGAAACTCTTCACCTTCATCGGGGCCACCATCTTCGTGGCCGGTGCCTGCACCGAGGCGTTCGCCCATTCGATGCCCCAGCTCATCGTGGGCGCCGTGCTGATGCAGCTCGCGATCGCGGTGTTCGCCGCCGTCGACCAGGCCATCGTGTTCGCGATCCTCCCGGACCGTGCGCAGGCGGGCCGTTATCTCGCGGTCGTGGCGTTCGCGCAGAAGATCCCGAGCGCCCTCGCCCCGCTGATCGCGCCGCTCGTCATCACCATCGGCGCCTCGGGCGGCGAGAAGAACTACACACTGCTCTATCTGACCGGGGCGGTGTTCGCGTTCGCCGGCGGCCTGATCATCTTCACCAAGGTCAAGTCGGTCCGCTAGGGCCCTAGCAACCTTCGAGTGCACCAAGGAAGTTCATGAACGACGCTCCGTACGACCTGTGCATCGACAGCGGCGGCGACCAGTTCCCGGTGTCCGGGCCCGCGCCCCGGCTGTCGTGGAAGCCGCCGACGGGCGCCTGCCTCCCCACTCGCTACGCGCTCGAGTGCGCCGTCGACGGCGAGGCCAGGACCTCACTCACGCTTGGCCATCACCTGTTCGTGCCCTGGCCCTGGGGCGACCTGCGCAGTGGGCAGCGGGTGGCCTGGCAGGTGCGGGCGGCCGAAGGTGCCTGGTCGCCGTGGCACCGCTTCGAGGTCGGGCTCCTGGACACGGACTGGCGGGCGCGCTGGATCTCCCCGGCCGAGTCCCCGGTCGACCCCGGCTACGGCAGGCGCCCTGCCCACACCCTCTCCTGCGCCTTCGAGGCCCTGCCGGGTGTCCGCTCGGCGCGCCTCTACGCGACCGCCCTCGGCGTCTACGAGGCGTACCTCAACGGCGAGCGGGCCGGCACCGCCGAGCTCTCCCCCGGCTCCACCTCGTACGACAGAACGCTGCACGCCCAGGCCTCGGACGTCACGCCGTCCGTCCGCGCGGGCGCCAACCGCATAGAACTCGTCCTCTCCGACGGCTGGTACCGGGGGCAGGTCGGCGCGTTTCGGCAGCCGGCGGGCTGGGGCACGGTGCTCGGTGCGCGCGCCGAGCTGCACCTCGCGTACGAGGACGGGACGCGCCAGGTGGTCCGTACCGGCGAGTCCTGGACGTGCTCGCCCTCCGCCGTCACCCGCGCCGACCTCATGGACGGCCAGACCACGGACTTCGGTGTCCGGCCGGAGCCCGCGCGCCCGGTCCTCGTCGACCGGGTCGTGGCTCCCCCGGTCACCTGGTCGCCCGCGCCGCCCGTGCGTGTCGTCGCGTCGCGGCCCGCCCAGTCGGTCAAGCAGGTGGAGGACGGCCTGTGGATCGCCGACTTCGGGCAGAACGCCTCCGGGTGGCTCGCGCTGAGCGACCTCGGCCCGGCCGGTACGCGCACGGTGATCGACCACGGCGAACACCTCGGCGCCGACGGTGACCTGTCGACCCGTCACCTCGACTCGTTCATGCCGGGCGAGGACCTGGCGCAGTTCGTCCAGTGCGACGAGGTGGTGTCCGCGGGCCGCCCCGGGGAAATCTTCGAGCCGCGCCACACCGTGCACGGCTTCCGGTACGCGCGCATCCGCAGGGACGGCGCCGCCCCGCTCGACCCGACGAGCCTGACCATGCGCGTCGTCCACACCGACCTGCGCCGCACCGGCACCTTCGCGTGCAGCGACGAGGACCTGGGCCGGCTGCACGCGCTGGCCGACTGGAGCTTTCGCGGCAACGCCGTCGACGTGCCCACCGACTGCCCGACCCGCGAACGCCTCGGCTGGACCGGCGACTACCTGGTGTTCGCGCCGACCGCGACGCGCCTCTACGACGTCCTTGGCTTCAGCCGCAAGTGGCTGCGCTCGGTCCGCGACGACCAGCTGGACGACGGTCGCATCGCCAACTTCTCGCCCGACGGCCGCCGCATCAAGCACCACCTCGACGACCGGTTCGCGATGATGACGGGCTCGGCGGGCTGGGGCGACGCGATCGTCGCGGTGCCGTGGGAGCTGTACGAAGCCTACGGCGACCGGGAGGTGCTCGCGGAGAACTGGGACGCGATGACGCGCTGGGTCGAGTGGGCGCTCACCACCGCCCACACCGTGCGCCACCCGTCCCGCGTCGAACGCTCGGCGGAGCCGCTGCCGCACGAGCGGTACCTGTGGGACGGCTCCTTCCACTGGGGTGAGTGGACCGAGCCGAAGAAGAAGGGGCCCGACGGCATCCCCGTCGACCCGATCAAGGTCGACCCGGCCGGCTGGTTCATGGCCGACAAGGGCGAGGTCGGCACGGCGTTCCTGTACCGCTCGACGTCGACGCTCGCGCGCGTGGCGGAGGTCCTCGGCCGTACGCAGGAGGCCGCGCGGTACGCCGCGAGTGCCGAGCGGATCCGTGCCGCCTGGCGTACCGAGTACCTCACGGCCGACGGGCGCACCTGCGGTGACACCCAGGCGGGCTACGTACGGGCGCTGTCCCTCGGCCTCGTCCCCGACGAGTTGCGCGCGACGGCCGCCGAGCGCCTGGTGTCGCTGATCCGGTCCGCCGGCACCCACCTCGGCACCGGGTTCCTGGCCACCGGCGATCTGCTCCCGGTGCTGTGCGACGCCGGCCACGCCGATGTCGCGTACGAGCTGCTCCTCCAGCGCACCGCGCCGTCCTGGCTGTATCTGCTGGACCGGGGTGCCACGACGATCTGGGAGGACTGGGAGGGCGTCGACGAGAGCGGCGAGGCGCACGATTCGCTGAACCACTACAGCAAGGGCGCCGTGGTCCGCTTCCTGCACACCCACACACTCGGCCTTCGCCAGGCGCCGGGTTCGGTGGCCTGGGAGTCCTTCGAGGTGGCGCCCGTCCCGCACGCCTCGCTCACGTGGGCGCGCGGCACGCACGAGTCCCCGTACGGCACCATCGGCGTCGAATGGCATCTGAGTGGTGGCCAGTTGACGCTCACAGTCGACGTCCCACCGGGCACGACCGCGCGTGTGGTGTTCCCGGACGGGACCGCCCGCACGGTGCCGCCGGGAAGGTTCGAGGGCAACGCGCCGTGGAACGCTTCCGTACGTATGTCGAGGTGATGTGCCCGATTCTCTACGGCGTCGAGCGCATCATGACCGTGCACCCGCCGAACAGGGTGGCGATTAGGGTCTGCATGCCCCACGCCGCGCGGAGACGGCACGCGTCCGACCAGTGACTGAGCCCCGCGGTCGGCACCGAGAGCCCGCACTCAACGCTCCCTGCTCCGCACGTGAAGATCGTCGTACGCCTCGTCGGGACCCACCACGCAACGCGCGTTGCCCTGCATAAATGGGCCACCGGCGGCGGGGACAACGGAAGCGAACTGGAGTACAACTGAGAGAACGTGAATTCCGAAGGCTCACGTGGCGATGGACATCGGCGTCCAGGAGCAATCCAGCCAGTGGGTCGGCGCGGACGGCATCGAGCCCCACTCGTTCCAGCCTGCCGATACCGGTACCCGAGAGCAGCATTTCCACGCACGACGACGCCCGCGCATCGACTGCAGGCAAGCGGCCCGCCGCACCGCCCAGCAGCCTCAAGCAAAGGGGGACATCATGCAGATCTCCGTACCCGACGTCTCGACCCGGACCGTCACCGAACTGATCTCGCTGACCGGTCGACGCGCCCTCGTGACCGGTGCGGGCCGCGGCCTCGGGCTCGCCATCGCCCAGCGCCTGTCCGAGGCGGGCGCGGACGTGGCGGTCACCGACGTTGACGAGCAACTCGCGCTGAAGGCAGCGGAATCACTGCCGGGGCGTACGTTGCCGCTGCAGCTGGACGTCACCGACCCCGACAGCGTGTCCGCGGGCGCCGACCGCACGGTGCGGGAGTGGGGCGGGATCGACATCTGGGTCAACAACGCGGGGATCTTCCCCGCCACTCCCGCCCTGGAGATGCCCACGCAGACCTGGGACGAGGTGTTCGCCGTGAACGCGCGGGGCGTCTTCCTCGGCGCTCGGGAGGCCGCGCGCCGGATGAGCGAGGCGGGGCACGGAGGTGTCGTCGTCAACGTGGTGTCCACCGCCGGATTCCGGGGGACGGGGCCGGGACTCGCCGCGTACGTCGCGTCGAAGCACGCCGCGCGCGGAGTCACCCGGCAACTCGCCCTGGAATTCGCCCCGATGGGCATCCGCGTGCTCGGCGTCGCGCCGACGTTCGTCCCCACCGAGGGAAGTCTCGCGGTCGCCGGGGCCTCCGATCCCGAAACGGCCGAGCACCTCATGTCCGTCATGCAGCCGAGCACACTGGGCCGCCTCGGCGTCCCCGACGACGTCGCCCGCATCGTCCTCTTCGCCGTGAGCGACCTGGCGGCCTTCATGACGGGGAGCACGCTCCTCGCGGACGCCGGCGACACGGCCTGACGGACCCACAGACGGCCAGGGGGCAACAGGGCGCCCCGGAGTCACCCGCCGTGTTCCCCCAGGCGCGGCGGCGCCCCGTACGACGGTTCGTATCCGGCGACGTGGACAGGGCTGCCGACCAGGCGATAGTCGCCCGCCCGGACAACGGCGCCGGGCGTGCGCTCCAAGGCCTCGGGCAGCGTACGGACCGCGGCGGCCGGGACGTGCAAGGGCCGTAGCCGCGCCTCCCAGCCCTGCGCCGTATCCCCGGCGAGGGCCTTCGTGACGGCCGCGATCACATCGTCCCGGTGCGCCGCCCGGCCCGCCATGGTGGCGAACGCGGGCTCGTCGATACCGGCCTCGGTGGCGAAGGCCCGCCAGAAGCCGTCGTGTGTGACGAACAGCGCCAAGTGGCCCTCTGCCGTGGGGAACAGCTGGGCCGGTACGTAGTAGGCGTGGGCGCCGCCCGGTGTACGGCGGGGGACGGTGCCCTCGTTGAGGTAGGCGGCGGCGCGGTAGTTGAGCTGGGAGAGCAGGACGTCGCGCAGGCTCACGTCGACCTGTCCGCCGCGCCCCGACACGATCTGCGCGAGCAGCCCCAACGCGGCGGTCATGCCTGCCGAGTTGTCGGCGGACGAGTAGCCGGGGAGCATCGGCGGGCCTTCCGGGTCGCCGGTCAGGGCGGCGATGCCGGTGGCGGCCTGGACGACGTAGTCGAAGGCGGGGTCGTCGCCCGCCTCCATGCCGTAGCCGGTGAGGGCGACGCAGACGAGACGGTCGTTGTACGCCTTCAGGTCATCGTAGGTCAGTCCGCAGCGGCGGATCGCCGACGGCTTGAGGTTCACGAGCAACGCATGGGCATCAAGCACGAGTTGATGGAGCCGCTCCTGGCCCGCGTCAGTCGTCAGGTCCACTCGGATGCTGCGTTTTCCGCGGTTGAGGCTCGCGAAGTACGCGTCGGACACCTGACGGGACAGGTCGCCGCCGGGTGGCTCCAGCTTCGTCACCTCCGCACCCAGGTCGGCCAGGAGCATCGTCGCGTAGGGGCCCGCGAGGATGTGCCCGACCTCCAGGATGCGGATACCGGCGAGTGGTCCGGCGTTCACCGCAGCTCCGCGGCGATCGCCGCCACCGTTTCGCGGGTGCGGCGCTTGGACGCGACCAGTTCCTCGCGTCCCTCGCCGATCGGCAGGAGACGTACTGACAGATCGGTGACGCCCGCGTCGGCGAACCGCTGGAAACGGGCCTTGATCGACGCCTCGTCGCCGGCGGCGCACAGGTCGCCGACGTCACGGGCGTCGCCGTACGCCAGCAGACGCTGGTAGTTGGGCGAGATCTCGGCCTCACCGAGAATGCGGTTGGCGCGCTCGCGCGCGGCGTCCACCTCGTTGGGCCGGCACAGGCAGACGGGGATGCCGGCGACGATGCGCGGCGCGGGGCGTCCGGCCTCCTGGGCAGCCTTGGTGATGCGGGGCACGACGTGGTCGGCGACGGAGCGTTCGTCGGCCATCCACAGCACGGTCCCGTCGGCCCGCTCCCCCGCGACGCGCAGCATGACCGGGCCGAGCGCGGCGAGCAGGACCGGCAGCGGGGCGACCGGGGCGAGGCCGAGCGGGTTGTGGACGGTGAAGGTGTCGTTCTCGACGTCGACCGAACTGTTGCCGCTGACGGCCGAGTTGAGGACGTCGAGGTAGTCGCGCGTGTACGCGGCGGGTTTCTCGTAGGGCAGCCCGAGCATGTCGCGCACGATCCAGTGGTGCGAGGCGCCGACCCCGAGCGCGAGCCGCCCCTGGGCCGCCGCGTGCACGGAGAGTGCCTGGCGGGCCAGGGCGATGGGGTGCTGGGCGTGCACCGGTACGACGGCCGTGCCCAGTTCGATGCGCGAGGTCACCGAGCCCATCAGTGCGATGGCCGTCAACGCGTCGAAGTCCGTGGGCACTTGGGGCACCCACACCGTGTCGAATCCGGCCTCCTCGGCCCAGCGCACATCGTCGAGCATGCGGGCTGCCTTGCGTGCGCTGTCGCCCCGCTCGGGGCCTGACATCACTCCGATACGCATACGGGGGCTCCTCACGAACGGTCTGCGGTCAGCTTGCGGATGTCGGCCACGATGTGGTCGAGCGGGGTGCCGGTCGGGTAGACGGCGGTGGCGCCCGCCTTCTTCAGGCGCCGGATGTCGCCAGCCGGGATGGAGCCACCCACGACCACCGCGATGTCCTCGGCGTGCGCGGCCCGCAGCGCCTCGACGGTGCGGGCGGTCAGCGCGATGTGGGCGCCGGAGAGGATGCTCAGGCCGACCACGGCCACGTCCTCCTGCACGGCGGTCGCGGCGATGTCGGTGACGCGCTGCCGGATTCCGGTGAACACGACCTCGAAGCCGTTGTCCCGCAGCGCCCGCGCGACGATCTTCGCGCCGCGGTCGTGCCCGTCGAGTCCGGGCTTGGCGATCAGGACTCGGGCGCCGGATGCGGTGGCCATCAGAACACCACCGGTTGCCGGAACTCGCCCCACACCGCGCGCAGCACGTCGGACATCTCGCCCACGGTGCAGTAGGCGGCGGCGCAGTCGACGAGCGGGCCCATGAGGTTGACGTCCGGGGCGTCGGCGGCACGCCTCAGCTCACCCAGTGTGCGCCGCACTTCGGCCGCGCTGCGCTCGTGCTTCACCCGGGCGAGCCGCTTCAGCTGCCGCTCGCGCCCCTCGGCGTCGAGTTCGTACGTGGCCAGGTCGGGCGGCGTCTCGTCGGCGGTGAACCGGTTGACGCCGACGACGGGCCTGGCACCAGATTCGATGTCCTGGTGGGCCCGGTACGCCTCGTCGGCGATGAGCCCTTGCAGATAGCCGTCCTCGATGGCACGGACCATGCCGCCGTGCCGCTCCAGGTCGTCCATGATCTCGACGACGCGCTCCTCGGTGGCGTCGGTGAGGGCTTCCACGAAGTACGAACCTCCCAGCGGGTCGGCGACCGCCGCGGCGCCCGTCTCGTACGCGAGCACCTGCTGGGTGCGCAGCGCGAGCGTCGCGGACTCCTCGCTGGGCAGCGCGAACGGCTCGTCCCAGGCCGCGGTGAACATGGACTGCACGCCGCCGAGGACGGAGGCGAGTGCCTCGTAGGCGACGCGTACGGTGTTGTTGCGGGCCTGCGGCGCGTACAGGGAGGCGCCTCCGGCGACGCAGCCGAAGCGGAACATGCACGCCTTGTCGGTCTCGGCGCCGAAGCGTTCGCGCACGATGGTCGCCCAACGCCTGCGTCCGGCGCGGTACTTGGCGATCTCTTCGAAGAAGTCGCCGTGCGTGTAGAAGAAGAACGAGATCTGCGGGGCGAACTGATCGATCGTCATGCGGCCGCGTTCAAGGACCGTCTCGCAGTACGTGACTCCGTCGGCGAGGGTGAACGCCATCTCCTGGACGGCGTTGGCCCCGGCGTCGCGGAAGTGAGCACCGGCGACGGAGATCGCGTTGAAGCGCGGGACCTGTTCGGCGCAGAACTCGATGGTGTCGGCGATCAGGCGGAGCGAGGGCTCGGGCGGCCAGATCCAGGTGCCGCGCGAGGCGTACTCCTTGAGGATGTCGTTCTGGATCGTGCCGGTGAGCTTGGCACGCGGGATGCCGCGCTTCTCGGCGGCGGCCACGTACAGCGCGAGCAGGATCGCCGCCGTGCCGTTGATGGTGAAGCTGGTACTGATCCGGTCGAGCGGGAGGTCCTCGAAAAGCAGCTCGACGTCGGCGAGGCTGTCGACCGCGACCCCGACCCGGCCCACCTCGTCGGCGTACTCCGGGTCGTCGGAGTCGTAGCCGCACTGGGTGGGCAGGTCGAGCGCCACGGACAGGCCCGTCGAGCCCTGGTCGAGGAGGTAGCGGTAGCGGCGGTTGGACTCCTCGGCGGTGCCGAAGCCGGAGTACTGGCGGCGGGTCCACAGGCGGCCGCGGTATCCGGTCGGGTAGTTACCGCGGGTGAAGGGGTACGCACCCGGGTCCGGCGGTGTGTCGGGGGCGTCGGCCGGGGTGTAGACAGGTTGGAGGGGGAGGCCGGACGGGGTGTGCGCGGGGTCGTCTGTCATGGGTGTCGCGGCTCCTCCTCGGGCCGGCCGGCGGTCAGCTGGTCCTTGAGGACCTTGCCTGTGGCGCCCAGCGGCAGTGCGTCACGGAACTCGATGTGTCGCGGCACCTTGAACCCGGCCATGCGCTCGCGGCTCCAGCCGATGAGGTCCTCGGCGCTCACCCGCTCCCGTGCCACCACGTACGCCTTGCCGACCTGCCCCATGCGTGCGTCGGGCACGCCGATGACGGCTGCCTGGGCGACGGCGGGGTGTTCGAGGAGGAAGCCCTCGATCTCGGCCGGGTAGGCGTTGAAGCCGCCGACGATGAACATGTCCTTCTTGCGTCCGACGATCTTCAGCCGGCCTTCCGCGTCGAGCTCCCCCAGGTCGCCGGTGTGCAGCCAGCCGTCGGGGTCGATGGTCTCCGCGGTGGCGGCGGGGTCGTCGAGGTAGCCCTTCATCACGGCGTAGCCGCGCACGAGGACCTCGCCGTCGTCGGCGATGCGCACCTCGAAGCCCTCGCAGGGGCGGCCGACGGTGGTGGCGACGGCCTCGTACGGGTCGCCGGGCCGGGAGGCGGTGACGGTGCCCGCCTCGGTCAGTCCGTATCCGGTCATCAGGTGCTGGAAGGGCAGTTCGGTGGTGACGCGCCGCACCAGCTCGACCGGGATGTCCGCGGACCCGGTGACCGCGACGCGCAGCGAGGACAGATCACGCCCTGCCGGTGCGGCGAGCAGTGAGTGGTAGAGGGTGGGCGGCCCCGGCAGGACGGTCACGCGCTCGCGCTCGACCAGGTCGAGCACCACGTCCGTGTCGAACACGGGGACCGGCAGCATGGTGGCTCCGCGCAGGAACGAAGCGACCAGGCCCGCTTTGTAGCCGAAGATGTGGAAGTACGGGTTGACCATGAGATAGCGGTCGCCCTGCCGCAGCCCGGCCAGGTCGCACCACTCGTCGTACAGGCGCAGGGTCTGCCCGTGGGTGGTCATGACGCCCTTGGAGCGGCCCGTGGTGCCGGACGTGAACACGATGTCGGCGATGTCGTCCTCGTCCAGGGCGCCCACCTCGCGCTCGTACGCGCTGCCGGAGGCGAGGAAGCCGGACGTCACATCGATCACGGGTACGCCCTCGGGCCCGGTGAACTCCCGGTCCAGGAAGCCGTTGTGGACGAGCAGCGCCCTGGCTCCGCTGCGGCGCACGATGTCGTGCGCCTCGGCGTCCTTGAAGCGTGTGTTCACGGGGACGAGGACGCCCCCGGCCGCCGTGAGCCCGAAGGCGGCGACGATCCAGTCGGCGGAGTTGGGCGCCCACAGCGCCACCCGGTCGCCCTTGCGGATGCCGAGTTCGTGGGCGTAGGCGCCGGCGGCGGCCCGTATCCGGTCGGCGAGTTCGCCGAACGTGAGGCGCAGGTCTCCGTCGACCACGGCCTCCGCGTCGCCGAAACGGTCGGCGGCGCTGAGCGCCATCTCGGGGATGCTGCGCCACTTCAAAGCGCCGTCGACACTGGCGCCGTTGACGCTCATGGGGCCATCAGGCGGGCCAGGTTGCCGCCCATCACCTTGGCCTTGTCGGTCTCGTCGAGCTTGCCGAGGAAGTCGACGTAGCTGACCGGGTCGGCGAGCCCCTCCGGGTGCGGGTAGTCGGAGCCGAACAGGACCCGCTCGATGCCGATGAGGTCACCGAGGGCGGCCATGTCCTCCTCCCAGAACGGGCTGATGTGGATGTGCCGCTTGAAGACCTCGACCGGGTCCTCCTGAAATTCGTGCGGCATCTTCTTGTACACATCGGCGAGCCGGCCGAGCACGGGCTCCACCCACGACGCGCCCTGCTCGATCACCGCGACCTTCAGCGCCGGGAACCGGGAGAGCATGCCGTGACAGATCATCGACGCCACCGCGTCCTCGACGGGCCGCCACTCCGCCACCTGCCGGAACGCGTTGGGCTTGAAGGGCAGGAACTCGCGGGTGCCGCCCTCCCAGTCGTTGGCGTAGTTCGAGTAACCACTGTCGGAGGAGTGGAAGGTGACGAGCACCCCGAGCTCCTGCACCCGCTTCCAGAACGGGTCGAACTCCGGCAGCGCGAAGGAGCGGGTGACACCACCGGGACCCGGCACGGGAGCGGGGCGGACCAGGATCGCGCGGGCGCCGCGCTCCACCACCCAGTTCAGCTCATCGATCGCCTTGTCCACGAACGGCAGGGTGATCACGGGGACGGTGAAGATGCGGTCCTTGTGGACGAAGCCCCAGGTCTCGTGCAGCCACTCGTTGAGCGCGTGGATGACCGCGTGGATGAGCTCCGGGTCGTCCTTCATGCGCTCCTCGATGAGGCTCGCGAGCGTCGGGAACATCAGGGAGCGCTGGATGCCGAGGTCGTCCAGGAGTTCCAGGCGGGGGCCCGGTTCGCGGAACGCAGGGATGGCGCGCATCGGTTCCCCGAAGATCTCCCGGCGGGTCTTCCCATCCGGGTTGCCGACCCTGAAGTACTCCTCCATCGCGCCGGGCCGGGCGACGACGTCGAAGGTCGGGTTCGGAATGTACTCGCTGATCTGCCCGCGGATCGCGATCTTCGTACGGCCGCGGACGTCGACGTATTCGATGGCACCGTCGTACTGCTTCGGGAGGTACTTGGTCAGCGCTTCCCGAGTCTCGTAGAGGTGGTTGTCCGCGTCGAAGAGCGGATAGGGCAGGGTGCGCGAAGGCATGGAATCCTCCTTAGCCGATAGTGAGAATACTATTCTCACCGAGGAAGCGAGGCAATGTCCTTCCGCAGCACGAACTTCTTCACCTTGCCGCTGGCGGTGCGCGGGAACTCCTCGACGCCGTGCACCTCCTGCGGCCACTTCTGCCGGGCGATCCCGGCGCGCTCGAAGTGCCCCCGCAGCTCCGACAGTTCCGGGACGGGCCGGCCCGGCAGCATGCGCAGCACGGCGGCCGCGTGCTCACCGAGCCGGGCGTCGGGCGCGGCGACCACGGCGGCCTCCGCGACGCCGGCCACGCCGAGCAGCACCTCCTCGACCTCCAGGGCGCTGATGTTCTCGCCGCCCCGGATGATCACGTCCGCCTTGCGGTCGGTAATGGACAGGCAGCCGTCCGCGTCGACCTCCCCGATGTCGCCCGTGCGGTACCAACCCTCCGCATCGAAGGCCGACTTGGTGAGCTCGGCGTCGGTGTAGCCGAGGCAGAGGTCGGGGCCGCGGGTGAGGATCTCACCGTCGTCGTCGAGTCGCAGTTCCACCCCGTCCAGCGGGGTGCCGTCGGTATGCAGCCGGACGCGGGCGGGGCCGTCGTGCGGGGCCCAGGTGACGGAGGGGTGCTCGGTGGACCCGTAGGAGCGGAACGCCGTGATGCCAAGGCCCTCCAGACGGGTCGTCACGGCCGAGGGGACGGCGGAGCCGCCCAGGCCCGCGTACTTGAGGCGGGCAACGTGCGCCGGGGTGCAGTCGGGGTGGTCGAGCAGGCTGGTCATGTAGTATGTCGCTCCCCCGCCGACGACCAGGTTCTCGCGGGCGATGAGGTCGAGCGCCTGGGCCGGGTCCCATACGTCGCCGAGATTGATGGGCGAGCCGTCGAGCACGGGGATCAGGAAGGCGTTGGCCATTCCGATGAAGTGGCCGACGGGCGCCACCGTGAGCTGCCTGCCCCGGTCCGGCGGGTAGGCGGCGGAGAGCTGGCGCGTCTCGCACAGCAGGGTCTGGTCACTGTGCACCACGCCCTTGGGGTCGCGGGTGGTCCCGGAAGTGAAGGCGATCAGGGCGGGCGCGGCCGGGTCCGTGGGCAGGAAGCCCTCCATCGGCTCGTCGGCGAGGAGGTCGTCGAAGTCGCGGCCGACCACGCCGACGATCGGTACGCCGGCGCTGAGTTCGGCCTGGAACTCCTGGCGACCGAAGCGCTCGGCGGCGAAGAAGGCGCTCGGCCGGGTGGAGCGCAGGATGTAGCCGACCTCCTTGGGCCCGTAGAAGTGCACGATCGGGACGACCACCGCGCCGAGCAGCGCCGAGGCCCAGAACACGGCAGCCGCCTCCATCCAGTTGGGCAGCTGGAACGCGACGACGTCACCGGGGCCGACGCCGCGCTCGCGCAGCCCGGCCGCGAGCCGTCTCGCCGTGCGCTCCACGTCGCCGAAGGTTCCGGACCAGGGGCGTACGCGGGAGTGCACCCTGAACTCGCAGCCGGGGGCAGCCCGCAGACGTTCCGTCAGGATCTCGCCGAGGGTTTCGCGGGTCCACCAGCCCTCCGCTTCGTAGCGCTGGATCAGCTCCGGCGGGATCGTCCTGAGCGCGGTGACCGGGATCGTCGGCATGGAAGAAACCAACCTCCTCGTGGCATACACCTGTACACACTGAGCACGTACGAGAATTGAACTCTCTCAGATCGAGAAGCTATGTTCCATACGTCGTACGCGACCACGGTCCCCACGCATCGAGAAGGCTCACCGGAGGGTTTCGCATGGTCGACCTCGAACTGGACGGCGCGCTCGCCGTCATCACCATCGACCGCCCGCACGCGCGCAACGCGATCGGGCCCGCCACGATGGACCGCCTGGACAAGGTTCTCGACGCCGTGACCGAGGCCGAGCAGGAGGGCACGACGCACGCCCTCGTCATCAAGGGGGCGGGCGAGAAGGCGTTCGTGTCGGGCGGCGACATCAAGGAGCTGGCGGCGCTGCGCACCGAGGAGGCCGCGATGGAGATGGCACTGCGGATGCGTGCGATCTGCGATCGCATCGCCGCCTTTCCGGGCCCGGTGATCGCTGCCCTGAACGGCCATGCCTTCGGCGGCGGCGCCGAGTTCGCGCTGGCCGCCGACATTCGGGTCGCCGCCGATGACATACGGATCGCCTTCAACCAGGTGACGCTGGCGATCATGCCGGCCTGGGGCGGGGCCGAGCGGCTCGCCGCACTCGTGGGACCGGGTCGGGCGCTGCTGCTCGCCGGGTCGGGGCAGGTGCTGAGCGCCCGGGAGGCCGAACAGGAGGGCCTGGTGGATCGGGTGCTGCCGCGGGCCGGGTTCGAGGCGGGGTGGCGGCAGTTGGCGCACTCCCTCGCCCACCCGCCGGCGCGGTCCATCAAGCGCGTGACGCGGCCGAGCGGCTGCCCGCCGCGCGATGCGGCGCGGACCTTCGCACGCCTGTGGGCCTCCGACGAGCACTGGGCCGCGGCGGAGCGGGTGATGTCCCGTGGGAAGTGAGGTGCCGCAGGAGGCGCTGTGGCAGCGCGTGGCGGGCCGCCGCGAGGGCGTCCTGGCCACGCTCGGCCCCGACGGGACCCCGCACCTGTCGAACGTCTACTACCTCGCCGATCCGGCGGCCCGCGTTCTCCGCCTCTCGACGACCACGGGCCGCACCAAGGGCCGCAACCTGCTGCGCGATCCGAGGGCGGCCCTGTACGTGCCGGGCGAGGACTTCTTCAACTACACCGTCGCGGAGGGCACGTTCGAGGTCGCGGTCGCGGCGGTCGCCGGCGAGGCCGCGATCGACGAGCTGCACGCGGTGCACGCCGCTTCCGGCGCGGCCGGCGACCGCCCCGAGTTCGACCGCCGGATGATCCGCCACCGGCGCATGCTCGTACGGGCCGAGATCACACGCCTCTACGGGCTGGTGCATCCGGCGGCCTGAACGCGACCGCCCGACCGGTCAGGCGCGGGCCGGGGCGCCGTCGGAGACGGGCTTTTGCTCGCCCGCCGGCTCGTCCTCGCCCTTGCGCAGCCCCGGGATGAAGGCGGCGACGGCGGCGGAGAGTACGGCCACGCCGCAGCCGATCATCAGGCCGGTACGGAAGCCGCCCTCGGACGGGATCGAGACACCGCCCATGGAGACGGTCATCTGCGCGAGGACGACACCGATCACGGCGGAGCCGATCGTGGTGCCGAGCGAGCGCATCAGGGTGTTGAAGCCGTTGGCCGCGGCGGTCTCCGAGAGCGGCACGGAGCTCATGATCAGGGCGGGCATGGAGCCGTAGGCGAGGGCGACACCGCTGTTGATGATGATGCCGGCGAGCATGATGCCCCAGGCCGTCCCCATGAGCGGCAGCGCGGCGCCGTACCCGAGAGCGATCACGAGGGCGCCGAGGATCAGCGCGAACTTCGGGCCGCGGGAGTTGATCAGCTTTCCGCCGAGCGGCGAGATCAGCATCATCATGACGCCGCCGGGCGCGATCCACAGACCGGCCGCCAGCATCGACTGACCGAGGCCGAAGCCGGTGGCCTCCGGGAACTGGAGCAACTGCGGCGCGATCAGCATGAAGGAGTACATGCCCACACCGATGAGGATCGAGGCGGCGTTGGTGAACAGCACGCGGGGCCTGGCGGTGGTGCGCAGGTCGACCAGCGGCTCGCGGGTGCGCAGCTCGTAGCGGCCCCACACGAGCAGGGAGACGACAGCGAGGGCGAACAGGGCGAGCGTGGTGCCCGAGCCCCAGCCCCAGTCGGCGCCCTTGGAGACGGCGAGCAGCAGCGAGACGAGACCGATGGCGAGGCCGATGGCGCCGGGGGCGTCGAAGCGCTGTCCCTTGGCGGCGGCCGGGACGTCCGGCACGATCGCGTAGATCATCGCGCCGATGGCCACGGCGAGGACCGCCGAGCCCCAGAACAGGACGCGCCAGTTCGCGTACTGCGCGACCGCCGCGGCGATCGGCAGGCCGATCGCGCCGCCGATGCCCATGGACGCACTGACGAGCGCGATGGAACCGCTGAGCTTCTCGGTCGGCACCACGTCGCGCAGCAGCGCGATCCCGAGCGGCACCATGCCCATGCCCATCCCCTGCAGCCCGCGCCCGACGATCATCGGGACGACGGACGAGGACAGCGCACAGACGACCGATCCCACGATCAGCGGGACGACGCAGATCAGCATCATGCGTCGCTTGCCCATGAGGTCACCGAGGCGGCCGGAGACCGGCACGCACACACCGGAGACGAGCAGGGTGACGGTGACCACCCATGCCGCGTTCGAGGACGACGTGTCCAGGAGCTGCGGCAGTTCGGCGATGAGCGGCGTCACCAGCGTCTGCATGATCGCGGCGACGGTGCCTGCGAGCGCGAGGGTGGCGACGATGGCGCCCGACCTACCGCTCGACTGGGGCGCATCCATGAAGGACTCCTCAATCTTTTCAGTGTGTGCAACGCTATGCAGCATACACATGATGTGTATCGTGCATATTACATGCGTGATGCACATAACACCCTGCGATACGGTCGACCCAGGAGGACGCACGTACATGAACAAGCCATCGCACCTGGTCGAGTTCGAGCACATGGTGCTGGGCCGACATCAGCTCGGCAACGAAAAGCGCCGCCGCCAGGACAACCGCCTGGAGCGCAGCGCGTACATCATGCTGAGCCGGATCCAGGCCCAGGGTCCGATGTCGATCGGCCAGCTCAGCGAGGCCTTCCTGCTCGACGCCTCCACCCTCAACCGGCAGACGGCGAGCGCGATGCGGACCGGACTGCTGGAGCGGATCCCCGACCCGGACGGCGGCATGGCCCGCAAGTTCCGGCTCACCGAGGAGGGCGAGCGGCAGCTCGACGAGGAGCGCGAGACCCACGTCCAGGAACTGGACAAGGTCTTCGAGGACTGGTCGGCGGACGACGTCGAGACCTTCGCCCGCTATCTGCAGCGCTTCAACACCAGCATCGAGCGGCTGAGCGGCCAGCCCTGGCCGCGCTCCTGAGACATCACGGGAGAACACCTCAGGAGAATGATGTTCCCGTTCACGCGGTAGCCGCTTCGGTAGGTGGAAGCCACCCGCTTCTCAACTGCGTCGCGTATCGTTCCGCAGATGAACGCCGTACCCGCAGAGCCCACTCCGCCCGTCTGGCGACAGCGCGCGATCGAGCGGTCCACGCGCGCGGCCACGCTCCGCGCCGAGCAGCGGATCGAGCGTTTCCTCGAAGCGGCCCAGGAACTCATCGCCGCCAAGGGCACGACCGACTTCACCGTGCAGGAGGTCGTCGAGCGCTCGAAGCAGTCGCTGCGCAGCTTCTACCAGCACTTCGACGGCAAACACGAGCTGCTGCTCGCCCTGTTCGAGGATGCGCTGGGGCGCTCGGCCGACGAGATCCGTACCGCCACCGCCCCCAAGAAGAAGCCTCTCGAACGGCTTCGCGTCGCGGTGCACATGCTCTACGAACAGTCGATGCCGCGCCCCGGCCGGCAGAGCCCGCTGTTCACCGACTTCGCCATGCAGCTCCTGGGCACCCATCCGGAGCAGGTGGCCACCGCGCACGTGCCGCTGCTCGACCTGTTCACCGAACTCGTCGAGGAGGCCGTGGAGTCGGGTGACGCACACGCGGACAAGCCGCGGCGTGCGGCGTCGTTGGTGATGCAGACGGCTATGTTCACCGCACAGACCCCGGGCGTCCCGTCCGGCAGCACGTCGACGCAGGTCTCCGCCGATGAGGTCTGGGAGTTCTGCCGGGGCGGCGTCACCGGGCGGACCTGACATCGCGCCGGATGCCTCACTGTCGCGCCATTACGCTTCTCGTATCACGAGAGTACCGTTCTCGCCATGACGGAACCGGGACGCAAGTCGTCTTACCGCGTCGTCCAGTGGGCGACCGGCAACATCGGGAGTCGTACGCTGCGCGGGGCCGCCGAGCATCCTCAGTTGGAGGTGGTCGGCGTCCTCGTGCACAGCGCGGACAAGTCGGGCCTGGACGCGGGTGAGTTGTGCGGTCTCGCGCCGCTCGGCGTCCACGCCACCACCGAGGCGGCCGATGTGCTCGGCCTCAAGCCGGACTGCGTGCTCTACACGCCACGCGAGCTGGACGCCGACGCGGTGTGCGCGCTGCTCACGGCAGGGATCAACGTCGTCGCCACCCGCACCGACTTCCACCACCCCGGCGCCATGGACCAGTCCTTGCGGCGGCGGATCGAGGCCGCCTGCGCCGAGGGCGGCAGCAGTATCCACAGCACCGGCAGCAGCCCCGGCTTCGTCACCGAGGCGCTGCCGCTGGTGCTCGCGTCCGTGCAGCGGCGGCTCGACGGGCTGCTGATCGAGGAGTTCGCCGATCTGTCGCGGCGTCCGTCGCCCGGGCTGCTCTTCGACGTGATGGGGTTCGGTGGGCGGCACGACACCTTCGACGAGCGGCGGCTCGCCTCACTGAAGGCGAGCTTCGCGCCGTCGCTGCGGGTGGTGGCCGACGCGCTCGGGCTGCCCGTAGAACGGTCCGAAGTACACGGCGAGTTCGCGCACGCTCTGTCGCGTACGACGATCGCCGCCGGGGTGCTGGAGGCAGGTTCGGTGGCGGCGCAGCGCGTCACGGTGGCGTGGAAGCAAGGGGGCCGCGATGTGCTGCGGTTCCGGGCGACCTGGTACTGCACGACGGAGCTCGATCGGTCCTGGGATCTGCGGGACACCGGGTGGCGGCTGACCGTCGACGGCGACGCTCCGCTGGACGTCACGATCCGCTTCCCCGTCGCGCCGGAGAACGCGGCCGCCACCTACCCCGCGTACACGGCCAACCGTGCGGTGAACGCGGTGCCGTGGGTGGTGGCGGCAGATCCCGGGATCCGGACGACGGCCGATCTGCCGCATGTCGTGTCGCCGTTCGCCCAGTCGTAAGAAGGCTCAGGCCTCCGCCGCACCGCCCCGGTGGATCGTGCCGCCCTTCATTACGAACCGGACGTCGCCCGTCACCGCGATGTCCGCCAGCGGGTCGCCGGGGACGGCGATGACGTCGGCGAGCAGGCCCGTGTCGAGGCGACCGCGGTCGTCGACGTCGATGAGGTCGGCGGAGACGGTCGTCGCGGCGCGGATCGCGTCGAGCGGGGACATGCCCCGCTTCACCAGCGCGACCAGCTCCTTGGCATTGCGCCCGTGCGGGATCGCCGGGGCGTCGGAGCCGCAGGCCACCCGTACACCACGGCGGATCGCCTCGGAGATGGTGGCTCGGGCCCGCGGGAACGTCTCGGCCGCCTTGGCCTGGAGTTCGGGGTCGGCGCGCGAGGTGTCCATCTCGTCGTTGAGCGAGGTGGTGGCCACCAGGAAGGTGCCCTGCCGCACCATCCGGTCGAGGGTCTCGCCGCTGGTGAGGAAGCCGTGCTCGATGCAGTCGATGCCCGCGTCGAGCGCGGCCGTGACCGCCTGTTCGCCCATGCAGTGCGCGGCGACCTTCCGTCCCGCGCGGTGGGCCTCGTCGACGATGGCGCGCAGTTCCTCGTCGGAGTACTGCTGGGCGCCGGCCGGGCCGGTGTGCGACATCACGCCGTTCGACGCGCACACCTTGATGACCCACGCGCCGTGCTTGATCTGGTAGCGCACGGCCTTGCGCACCTCGTCGACGCCGTTGGCGATCCCCTCCTCCACCGTCAACGGCAGCACGTGCGGGGCGAACGCCTGGAACATCGTCGGGTCCAGGTGCCCGCCCGTGGGTGTGATCGCGTGCCCGGCCGGCACGACTCGGGGGCCTTCGATCCAGCCGTGATCGATGGCCTTCTTCAGGGCGACGTCGAGCAACAACCCGTTGGTCTGGAGGAAGAGGCCCAGGTTTCGCACCGTCGTGAACCCGGCCCGCAGGGTCCTGCGGGCGTTGGCCACCGCCCGCAGGGTGCGCACCGCCGGGTCGTCCTGCACCGCGATCAGCGGACTGCGGTGGTCGGGCCCGCCGAGCAGCAGGTTGACCTCCATGTCCATCAGGCCGGGCAGCAGGGTCAGATCGCCGAGGTCGACGACGACCGTGCCTTCCGGGACGGCGTCGGGAGCGATCCGGGTGATGTGCTCGCCTTCGACGAGCAGTTCACCGGGGGTGACGTACTCCCCCTTGTCGACGTCGAGCAGGCGCGCGGCGCGGAGCAGGACGGGTGGCTGTGGGGTGCGCGGGCGGGGCATCGCGGGGCTCCTTCACACAGAGGCGGCGGCCGGTCAGACGGCGGGTTCGACGACGGCGTCGATGCTGGAGGGCCCCGAGTCGGGAACCCGCGGCTGACGCCACGCCTCGACCGGGAAGGCGACGGTCACCAGCGCACAGAACGCCCACAGCAGCCGCTTGTCCTGCTCCGAGATGTTGTCGAGGTCCACCTGCTCCAGGTAGGCCTTGTTGGCCTGGAGCAGCGGGAACGCCGCGTTGTAGAAGGTGTCCAGCTCGTCCATGGTGCTGGCGAGCCGCTTGGCGTAGCGGGCCTTCTCGCCCTGGACGGCCCAGTCGGCGAACGGCTCCAGGGCCTCGAAGCCGGCGGGAAAGACAGTGGTGGCGTGCGCCATGATGCGGTTCTCCTCCTGGAGTCACTGAATCGGTCAGCCCCGGTGCTCGTCGACGTAGCCTCGCGCGGACTGGTGCAGGTGCCTCAGCAGCACCTCCTGGTCGTTGAGCGGAAACGTGTCGACGACGCGGGACTCGAGCATCGTCTGCGTCGCTTCGAGGGTGTTGCCGTCCTGCAGGCCGTATTCCTTGAACGACACCGCGGCCAGCTCCTGCTGGATCCGCTGGAACCCGTTCTTCGGAGGAACGAAGTAGCAGGTGCCCTCGAAGATGTGGGTGTTGTGCGACGTCGGCCAGTAGTGGTACGTGAGCACCCAGTTGGGCCGCCAGATCAGCAGCATGAAGTTCGGGAAGAACACGAACGAGTCCATGCCCCACCGCTTGTCGCGGGTCGGGTTGATGGCCGACGGCAGGTCCGCTGTCGCCACGCCGATGTCCGGGGCGTCCCACGGGCCGAACAGGCCGCTCTCCAGGGCTGCTTCGATGGGCTTGACCATCTTGCGGTCGTGCGGCGGCGCGATGCCGCCCCAGGAGGAGACCATCGAGTGGGGGCCGTCGGTGTCGTAGTGCAGCGCCTCGTACCCGTACTTCTGGATCTTGCGGGCCTCCTCGGCCATGTACTGGCCGGAGTGCAGGATCGGCGCGTGGTAGAACTCGGCGAACGCGTCGATGAACAGCTTCCAGTTGGCGCCGATCTCCGCGCGGTACTTGTGCACCTGTGTGAGCTTGTGGAACGGGTAGCCCTCGATGCCCTTGGCGAACTCGCCGAGGTACTCGCGCAGCGGCGTGGTGTTCTCGGGGTCCAGATTGACGAAGATGAACCCCTCCCAGACCTCCGTGTGCACGGCCTTGAGCCCGTAGTCGGACTTGTCGAGGTCGAAGAACTCGCCCTCCTGCTGCACGTACGCGAGCTTGCCCTCGAGGTCGTAGCGCCAGGCGTGGTACTTGCAGGTGAACTGGCGGCACACGCCGCTGGTCTCCTCTTTCGGGAAGTCGTTCCACACCAGCTTGTTGCCGCGGTGGCGGCACACGTTGTGGAAGGCGCGGATCTCGTCGTCGGTGCCGCGCGCGACGATCACCGAGGTGCGGGCCGCATCCAGCTCCTTGGTGAAGTAGCTGCCCTTGCGCGGCAGTTGCTCGACCCGGCCGACGTTGAGCCAGGTCCTGCGGAAGATCGCGTCCCGCTCCAGCTCGTAGTGTTCCGGCGAGATGGAGTCCTCATAGCTGATCGGCTCCGTGCCGATCTTCAAGTGCTCGGTCCAGCTGCCCTCGGCGGGCTTCTTGAAATGCGGCATGGGGTCCGACCCTCCAGTCCGACTGCACCACTGACGTTCGGTGACGTCCGAAATCCTGGGATAACCTCGATCTCTAGATGTGAGAACGGTATTCTCTCAACTGATCGTGCGTCAAGCGGCCCGCGTGGGTGCGACCCTTGACGGGCCCACCACAGGGGCCGTACGGCCGACAGTTCCGCACAGAACCGGAGGATGCGTGACGATGCGATTCCTGTTTCACTACCCGGAGGCGCACGGACCGGACGGCGACCTGCTGGACGCGGGGCCGTTGACGGAAGTGGCCCGAGCCGCCGAGGAGTTCGGGTTCTCCGGGCTCTCCTTCAGCGAGCACCCCTCACCCGGAGCACGCTGGCTGAACCACGGCGGGCACCAGACACTCGACCCCTTCGTCGCGCTCTCCCACGCGGCAGCCGTGACCAGCAGGCTGCGGCTGCTCACGTACCTGGCCGTCGCCCCATACCGCAATCCGCTGCTGCTGGCCAAGCAGGCGGCGACGCTCGACCGGCTCTCCGGCGGGCGGCTGGTCCTCGGTCTCGGCGCCGGGTATCTGAAGGGCGAGTTCCACGCGCTGGGCGTCGACTTCGATGAGCGCAACGCGCTGTTCGACGAGGTCCTTGACGTGCTGCCGCTGCACTGGAGCGGCGAGCCGTTCAGCTACGAGGGCCGGCACTTCAACGTCCGTGAAGCGCAGGCCCTGCCGCGGCCCGCTCAACAGCCGATCCCGGTGTGGATCGGCGGCAACTCGCGGCTGAGCCGACGCAGGGCAGCCGAGCGGGCGCAGGGCTGGATGCCGATGTCCGGCGGCGCCGAGCTGAGCGCGACGGCCCGGACGCCGACGCTCGGCCCGCTGTCCGAACTGGCGGGCGCGATCGGAGAGGTCCGCGATGCCATGGCCGCCGCCGGACGCGGTGACAGCGTCGACGTACTGCACTCGTACCGCGACGACGGCCTCACGGAACCGGCCCTCGACGCGGACCGGCACCGGGAGGCGTTCGCCGCGCTGGAGAAGGCCGGAGTGACGTGGGTGGCCGTGTCCTGCCAGCACGAGTCGGCGGCGGCGACCCTGGAGTTCCTGGAGGCGTTCGGCACGACGTACGCGGGCTGAGGACCGCCAGTGTCGGTCTGTCGCAGAGCGGTGAGCGGGGCCGCTCAGGCGCGCGGCAGGCCGAGCACACGCTGGGCGATGATGCCGCGCTGGATCTCGGAGGTGCCACCGGCGATGGTGCCACCGAAGCTGCGAGCGTAGCGGTGGAACCAGCTGGTGAAGGCGTCGTCGAAGCTCATGTGGCGGTACGGCGCGGTGTCCTTGGGGTGGACGAGGCCGTCGGGGCCTGCCGCTTCCAGGGCCCGCTCCAGCGCCTTCTGCGATGCCTCGGAGCCGAGAACCTTGAGCACGGACAGGGCGGGCACGTCGGTCTCACCACGGGCGGCGCGCGCCAGGGCGGCCTGGCCCAGCAGGGTCAGCGCCTGCCGGTCCATGGCCAGGGTGGCGTACCAGTCCTTCTCCAGCGCGCTGCTGGGGCGGAAGTCGCGCAGCAGGTCGCTCATGCGCTCGGCATCGCCCAGCCACATCAGCGTGCGCTCGTGGCCGAGCGAGCCGTTCGCCACCCGCCAGCCCTCGTTCAGCGAGCCGACGAGGTTCTCGGCGGGCACCCGTACGCCCTCGAAGAAGACCTCGTTGAAGTCCTTGTCCTCGGGGCCCGTGAAGGAGGCGAAGGGGCGGCGGGTCACGCCGGGGGTGTCGGTGGGGATCAGCAGCACGCTGATCCCCTTGTGCTTGGGGGCGTCCGGATCGGTGCGCACGAAGGTGAGCAAGACGTCCGCGTCATGGGCGCCGGAGGTCCACACCTTCTGTCCGTCGACCGTGAAATACGTTCCGTCGTCCGAGAGTTGGGCGCGGGTGCGCAGGGAGGCGAGGTCGGATCCGGCGCCGGGTTCGCTCATCCCAAGGGCCGCGGTGATCTCGGCACGGAGGATGGGGACGGCCCAGCGGTGCTTCTGCTCGTCGGTGCCGAAGGAGAGCAGGGAGGCGGCGATGATGCCGACGCCCTGCGGGTTGAAGCTGTGGTAGATCCGGCGCCGGCCGAGTTCCTCCAGGTGCACGTACCGCTGCAGCACGGTGGCGTTGCGGCCGCCGAACTCGGGCGGGTTGCCGGGCAGCAGCCAGCCCGCGTCGAACTGGGTGCGCTGCCAGCGGCGGGCCCACTCGGGTATGTGGGCGCTGGAGCGGGAGCGTTCGGTGGCCTCGGCCTCGGTGGGCAGGTTCGCCTCGAGGAACGCCGCGAACTCGGCGCGGAAGGCCTCGGTGTCGTCGTCAAAGCTGATGCGCATGGCCGTCCCCCACGATGTCGGCGATCACGGCGCGGTGTTCGGCGGCGCCGCCGAGCAGCAGTTCGCCCGCCTTGGCGCGCTTGAGCGCGAACTGCAGATCGTTCTCCCAGGTGTTGCCCATAGCACCGAACAGCTGGACGCCGTGCCGGAACACCAGGGCCTGGCACTCCCCCGCTGATGCCTTGGCCATGGCGGCGGCGAGGCGGCGGCGCGGGTCGTCGGCGGCGATCGTCATCATGGCGAAGTAGGCGAGGGCGCGGGCCCGTTCAATCGCCACGTGCATGTCGGCGGCCTTGTGCTGGACGGCCTGGAACGAGCCGATCGGGGCGCCGAACTGGTGGCGGCCGCGGACGTGTTCCAGGGTCAGGTCGAGGATGCGGCGGCAGGCACCGACGGTCGTCATCGCGAGTCCGGCGAGTGCGAGGTTCCGGGCGTGCTCCGGGTCGGCGCCGCTGCGGTCCGCCTCACCGACCCGCACCCCCGCGAACGTCACGTCGGCGACATGCAGCAACGGGTCGAAGACGTGCAGCGGCACGACGGTCACCGCCTCGGCGGGCACCACGAAGACACCTGCGTCGGTGACGACCGCGAGGCGTTCGGCCCGGTCCGCGTCGAGCACGTGGCGGGCGGTGCCATCGAGGACCCAGCCGGCGCCGTCCGCGCGGGCCGCGACCCCGGAGTACGCTGCGGTCCCGCTCGCCCCGTCGCCGGCCGCCGCCGGGACGAGCGGCGCGAACTGCGTCATGGTCGCCAGGTACGGGGTCGGGTCGACGGCGTGGCCCAACTCCTCAAGCACGATGCCGAGTTCGACCGCGTCGGTAGGGTCGACGAGCTCGGTCCAGCCCAGTTTCCGGTACGTGCGCCACAGCCGCGCGGGGTCGGCGCCCGCGTCCGCGACGGACCGGACGAACGCTGCCGTGCACTCCTTGGAGACGGCGTCACGGACGGTCCGCTGCCACAGCCGTTGATCCGAGTCGAACTCGAAGAGCATCTCGGCCTCCCTGCCGCTCGTCACACCTTCAGCAGTCGGGCCAGGTTCCCGCCCATGATCTTCGCCTGGCGTTCCTGGTCCATGCCCGCCAGCGCGTCCACGTAGCTGGTCGGCTCGGCGAGGCCCTCCGGGTGCGGGTAGTCGGAGCCGAACAGCACCTTGTCCTCACCGAGGAGGTCGGCCAGCTCGCCGAGGTCCTCCTCCCAGAACGGGCTGACGTGGATATTGCGCTTAACCGCCTCGACGGGGTCTCCGGCGAAGCCCTCGGGAGCCTTCTTGTAGACGTCGGCCAGGTTCTGCAAGAGCGGGGCCACCCAGCTGGAGCCGTTCTCGATCACGGCGATCTTCAGCTCGGGGAAGCGGAACAGAGCGCCGTGGCACACCCAGGAGGCCACGGCGTCCTGCACGGGCCGCCACTGGTCCATCATCCGGAAGACATTGGTCTTGAACGGCAGCATCTCGCCGCCCGCGCCCTCCCAGTCGCTCTGGTACCTGGAGTAGCCGCTGTCCGAGGAGTGCATCGTGACGAGGACGTCGTGCTCGACGACGCGCCGCCAGAACGGGTCGAACTCGGGCAGCGCGAAGGACCGCGAGCCACGGAAGCCGGGCACCGGCGCCGGGCGCACGAGGATCGCCTTGGCGCCGCGCTCGACACACCAGTCGAGTTCCTCGATGGCCTTGTCGACGATGGGCAGGCTGACGACCGGGACGGTGAAGATGCGGTCGTGGTAGTTGAACGACCAGACCTCGTCGAGCCACTGGTTCAGCGCGTGTACGACAGCGTGGATCATCTCCGGGTCGTCCCGCATGCGCTCCTCGACGAGACTGGCGAGCGTCGGGAACATCAGGGTGCGGTCGATGCCGAGCTCGTCCATCAACTTCATGCGCGGCGCGGGCTCACGGAAGGCGGGCACCGCGCGCACCGGGTCGCCGAAGATCTCCCGGCGGCTCTTGCCCTCGGGGTTTCCGTGGCGGAAGTAGTCCTCCATGGCGCCGGGGCGCGCGACCACGTCGAAGGTGGGATTGGGGATGTACTCACTGATCTGCCCGCGCACCGCGATCTTCGTGCGGCCGTTCACCTGCACGTACTGGATGGCGCCGCGGTACCGGTCCGGCAGGTACCTGGTCAGCGACTCCTCGGTCTCGTACAGATGGTTGTCCGCGTCGAACAGGGGGTACGGCAGCGTACGCGAAGCCATGGACTCTCCCTACCTGTTGTTCGTGTGCCGGCGTGCTCGCTCAGGACTGTTTGATGTGCTTCTTCATGTCGTCGAGGCGGGTCAGGATCGGGTAGCCGTCCACGCTGATCGCGTTGCCGTGCCCGGTCTGGTGGATGTCGAAAGCGGACTGCAAAGCCGAGTAGAAGCCCTGAACGTCGAGCGTCTGGTTCACTGCTCGTTTCGCCTGCTGCAAGCCGAACGCCGGCATCCGCGCGATCTGCTGCGCCAACTCCATTGCCTGCGCTTCGAGTTCGGCGAGCGGCACCACCTTGTTCACCATGCCGACGCGCTCGGCCTCGTCCGCCGTCAGCGCGCGTCCGGTGAACAGGATCTCCTTGGCCTTGCGCGCTCCCAGCTCCCACGTGTGGCCGTGGTACTCCACCCCGCCGATCCCCATCCGCACCACCGGGTCGGAAAACTCGGCGTTCTGCGCCGCCACGATCAGATCGCACGGCCAGCACAGCATCAGTCCCGCCGCGATGCACTTGCCCTGCACCGCCGCGATGGACGGCTTCGGCACGTTCCGCCACCGCAGCGAGTAGCCGAGATAGCGGTGGGCCTCGATGCCGTAGATGTGCTCCAGCGTGATCTTGCCGGAGGCGGGGGTGTGCGAGGCACCCTTGAGGTCGTGGCCCGCGGAGAAGTGCTTGCCGTTGGCGCGCAGCACGATCACGCGCACGTCACTGTCCTCGGCCGCCCGTGTCCACGCCGCGTCGAGCGCGTCGAGCAGGTCCATCGACTGGGCGTTGGCTGCCTCGGGGCGGTTCAGCGTGATGGCGGCGACGCCGTCCTTCGCCTTGTACAGGATCTGATCCGTGGGACTGTCCATGGGGCGGCTCCTTCTCGCCGGGTGTCGCACCCGGCGTCGCGCCGCGAGAATAGCATTCTCACTTCACGGAAGTAAGACTCCCGCACGGCGCCGACAGAGGCCTATCGGGGCCGCAGACCGTCGAGCAGCAGGCGCACCGTGAAGCCGACCTTCTCGTCGAGTTCCTGCCGGGTGGGGGCCAGCCCCCCGACGATGGCGCGGACCGGGCCGCCGACCACCATGCTCATGAACGCCGACGCCGCGTGGTCCACGCGGGTCGGGGCGATCTCGCCCGCGTCGACGGCCCGTTGGAGGACCGCGGCCACGTGGTCGATCAGCGGCCTGGTGCTCTGCTCCACGTACGCGGTGAAGATCTCCGGGAAGCGGTGGCTCTCGGCGTTGATGAGGTGCTGCAGGCGCAGCCCGTGCGGTGCGGCGATCTGTTCGATACGCAGCCACGCGATGGCCTCGAGTGTCGCGCCCAACTTGCCCCGCTCCAGGGCTTCGAGCACGTGCGGCGGCACGATCTGCCGCTCGATCGCGCGCTGGATCGCCGTCCGGAACAGGGTCGCCTTGTCCGGGTGGCGGGCATAGATCGTGCGCTTGGTCATGCTGACGCGAGCGGCGATCATCTCGATCGTCGTCACTTCGAAGCCGTGCTCGAGGAACAGGTCGAGGGCGGCGTCGAGCAGCTCCTGGTGGCGGGCCTCGGCCTGTTCGCGGGTGGGGCGCCCCGCTCGAACGCGGGGTGGAGCGGACTTGTCCGTCATGGTGTTCTCTCCCGCTCTCCCTCTTGTGCGCGGACCCCAACCATGCAAATGATACGGGCGAGTTGCTATTCACCGCAGGGTGTAACCGAAGGGTGTTCCCCGTGACCTCAGCAACCGCAACACACCGACTCACCGCGCTCGTCGACGCCTCCGACCGCTTCACCCACTCCACTCGCGATCTGCGGGCCACACAGCTGGCGGCCCTCAACGAACGTCTCCAGGACCGCAAGGAGCGCATCAAGCTCCTGGGCCACCGCGCCCGCGAGTCCAACACCTCCGAGATCCGTGAACTGGCCGACCTGGTACCGCTACTGTTCCCCCACAGCGTCTACAAGAGCTACCCCGAGAGCTTTCTGACGCAGGGGCGTTGGGACCGGCTCACGAAATGGCTGGGCACCGTCTCGCCGTATCCGATCACCCCGCTCGACACCTCGGACCTCGACGGCAGCGACCGGATCGACGAGTGGATCGCGCGGCTCGGCGAGCACGGCCACCATGTCTCCTGCTCCAGCGGCACGACCGGCAAGTCGGCGATGCTGCTCGCCACCGAGCGGGACATGGACTGGTCCCGCAAGGACACCGTGGGGGTGTTCTCATGGGGCTCGGGCGTCCGGCCGACAGGCGACCGCCGCATGATCGGCATCGCGCCGACGGCCGCCGTGCCGAAGAACATGGTGATCGCCGAGGCGCAGGAGCGGGCGTTCGGGGACCCGGCCAAGCCGCGGTTCCGCCTGCCGCTGCCGCCGATCACCGTCGGCTCGCTGACCCGTACGGTACTGCTCCGCAGGAAGATCGCCGAGGGCGCCGCGCTCCCCGAGGAGCTCGCCGAGTTCGAGCGCAACGCCACACAGCGCCAGGAGGCGCTGGACAAGGCGATGACGACGGCCGCCGAGGCACTGATCGAGCACCGCGCGGAGAAGCTCTACCTCTCCGGCATGTGGAACGCGCTGTACCAAGTGGCGCGGCTCGTACGGGACATGGGTTACTCCGGCAAGGACTTCCACTCCGACAACTGTCTCTACGTCGGCGGCGGCCTCAAGCGCGCCCAACTCCCGCCCGACTACCAAGAGTTCGTCCACGACACGTTCGGCATCCCGGCCGACCGGAACTTCCAGAACTACTCGATGCAGGAGCTGAACTCCGGCATGCCCAAGTGCCGCACCGGCGACCGCTATCACGTACCGCCGTGGGTGGTCCCGCTCGTGCTCGACGAGTCCGGGGAACAGCTTCTCCCGCACGAGAGCGGGGAGGTCGAGGGGCGGGCCGCCTTCTTCGACCTCGCGCTGGACGGGCGCTGGGGCGGTGTCATCACCGGCGACCGGATCTCGCTCACTCTCGACCCGTGCGCCTGCGGGGCGGCCGGCCCTTCGATCCGCAACAACATCGTGCGCTACGCGGACCTCGCGGGCGACGACAAGATCGGGTGCGCCGGCACCGTCGACGCGTATGTGCGAGGTGTGTCGTGACGACCGCCCAGACCCGCTCCGCGTCCGCCGTCGCGGCACCGTTCTTCCTGCGCGGGCGGCTGTACGAGGGCCAGGACATCGCCCACCGTTCGCGCGACCTGGGCGTCGCCTTCGCCACCCCGGCCCTGGACCTGGACCGGGCGGTGCATCCGCGCAGCGAGGTACCACCCCTGCTCGACGTGCCACTCGCCGACATCATCGACTTCCTCGTGGAGACGGGCGAGCAGCTGCGGGCCCCGGACAACCCGTTCGTCGCCGACTGCATCGACCGGATGTCCGCAACCCACCCACTGCCTCGCACGGTCCTGGAAGAGCAGGTCAGGCACGCCTCCGCCTATCTCGACGCACGGCTGCTGCGCACCGTGGTGGAGGAGAACTTCCCCGACCCGAGGGCGCTGGACACATGGGTACCCAAGGAGGACTTCACCGGCCGCAAGAGCTTGGTTCGGGCCTTCGCGCCGCGCCTGATCCACGTGCTGCCCGGCAACTCTCCGGGCGTCGCGGTGAAGTCCATCGCGCAGGGAGCGCTGGTCAAGGCGGTCAACCTGTTCAAGATGTCGTCGAGCGACCCGTTCACCACGGTCGCGATCCTCCGCACCATGGCCGACATCGACCCCGGACACCCTGTCGTGGCGTCCATGTCGGCGGCATACTGGCGCGGCGGCGACGAGTCCGTGGAGCGGGTCCTGTACCGCCCGCAGTACTTCGACAAGATCGTGGCCTGGGGCGGCGGCGACGCCATCAACAACGTCGTCAAGTACCTCGGTCCGGGCTTCCAGTTGGTGTCGTTCGACCCCAAGACGTCGATCTCGTTCATCGGCAGGGAGGCGTTCGCCACCGACGACACGTTGGAGCGGACCGCCGAACTCGCCGCGGCCGACGTGATGGTGCTCGGCCAGGAGGCCTGCGTCGCCAGCCGATTCCTGTACGTGGAGGGGGACCAGGACGACACGGACCGATTCTGCGCGCGGCTGCACGCACACATCACGGCGAAGGCCGCCTCCTCCGGAGACACCCGGCCGCTCGACATGGAGCTGCGCGAACAGATCGAGGCGCTGCGCATGCTCGACGACGAGTTCCGGGTGTGGGGGCGGGCCGACGGGACCGGCGTGGTGATCCGGTCGGACGAGCCGGTGGACTTTCATCCGATCAACAAGGTCGCCAACGTGGTGCGGGTCGACTCCCTCGACGACGCGCTGCGCGGTGTCACCGTCGCCACGCAGACGGTGGGCTTCCACCCGTCCGACCGGATGGCCGACTACCGCGACCGGCTTGCCAGTTGCGGTGCTCAGCGCGTGGTGCGGCTCGGCGAGGCGGGGTCCAGCACCATCGGCAGTCCGCACGACGCGATGTATCCGCTGCACCGGTTCGTGCACTGGATGGTGCACGAGGATGGCGTGCGCTGAACCGGTGCCGTCTCCCGGGAACCTCACGCGTCACATGTGACGTCTTGATCGCCACAAGCACGCGACCGCGGTACCGCACGGAGGTAGGGCCCGACCATGGAAAACAACGTCAGGCCCTACCGGGGCACGCTGTACCGCTTCACCCTCTGGGTGTCGTTGGCCACCGCCGTGCTCGGGTTCGCGATCCTCGCCGGCGCGTTCGCGGCGGCTTGGGACGGCTTCGAAAACGTCCGGGAGTACGCGGACCGCAACATAGCCAACGAGGACTCCTACGTGGCGTACGCCGACGGGGGCCTGGAATCGGTGCGGGACCCCGGCGCCGTGGCGGCGCCGGTGTTCCTCCTGCTGGCGCTGGTCGTCGTCTCCGTGCTGCACAGTGCGTACGCGGTCGGCAGCTCCCATGCGCGGCGCGACGGCGGGTCGCTGTCCGTCGGCGAGTTGTGGCGGCGCACCCGTCCCCGCCTGTTCGCCGCCGTCGTGACCAACTTCCTGACGGGCATCTTCGTGGCCGTGGTGGTGTTCGCGGGCCTGTTCCTGTTCACCCTGGTCGACATGCACGACGTGCCCGGCGTCGAACCCACGCCCCTGGGCGAGACCGCGTCCTGGCAGTACACGCTGGTGGGTTGGGTGCTGCCGATCGTCATCTGGTCGCTCGGTCCGCTGCTCTGGTTCCGGCTGTCCGGGGCCACCGCCGAGACGGTGCTGGAGCGCCGGAACCCGTTCGTGGCGGTGTGGCGCTCCTGGGTGCTGACCCGGCGCGCCCGCCTGCGCACGCTCCGGCTGGGGCTGCTGTCGTGTGCGGCGGCCGTGGTCGCCTACGTAGTGGTGGTGTACTCGGCGGGTCCCCTGAACCACTACGCAGGGCTCGGCACGCTGTGGCTCAACAACGACAACGTGTGGATGACCGGCGTATTCATGATCATCTTCCCCACGGCGGTGGCGCTGCTTCTGCTGCCGCCGCTGGTCATGCCGCTGGTGTGCGGCGGGGTCGCGCGTCTCCACGGGGACATGCGCGCGCTTGAGGAAGCGGGGAGCGGGGACGGGCGGCAGCCCGCACGACCCGAGGGCGCAACGCGGCCGTAGAGCGGCCCTTGAGCGCCGACAGCCACACCCCGGAGCCGTACGCGAGGTCGTCGAGGCGGCGGGCCACCGCGTAGCGGACGGGGTCGAGGCGGGTGAGCTCCGGGCCGCGTCCAAGGGTCTCCAGGGCGACGTCCGTGAGCGCCGCGACGGCCGTGGCCCGACGCACGCGGCGCGAGGCCAGACAGCCCACCGCCGTCAGCGGCCACCAGTGGCGGGTGAGCAGGGCCGCGCCCTGGGTGAGCGACGCGAGCGAGCCGAGGGCCGTGAACCGGGCCGCGTGCGGCAGCGGGTGCGCGATGCCCTTCAGCTTCTGGGCGTTGCGGACGGTGGCGACGGCCGCGAGCCCGCCCGCCACCGGCAGCGACCAACGGCGCTGTGCGAGCAGGGCGACGAGCATGGCGGCGCTCCACGGCGCGAGGATCGCGGGCGCGATGTTGTCGGGGTGGCGGCGGGCCAGGGGGTGCGCGCCGGTGCCGTAGACGGCCTTGCGGCGGAACCAGTCGGCGAGTTCCACCCGGTGTTCGTGGGCGGCCTGCACGGCGGGCTCGTAGCGGATGCGTCCGCCGGCCCCGGTCAGCCGCCAGCACAGGTCGACGTCCTCCCCCACCCGCATCCCGGCGTCGAAGCCGTCGGCCTTGATGAGCGCGTCGGTGCGGACGAGCATGCAGGCGCTGGGGACCCAGGAGACGGGGGTGCCGGTGCGTACGGCGGCCGGGTGGCGGCCCAGGTCGAGGGAGGAGCGGGCGCTCTCGTAACGGCCCAGCCAGCGCTCGGAGTCGGGGCCCGGCAGCGCGGAGATCCGGGGAACGGCCATCACGACCGCCGGGTCGGCGAAGTGGCGCAGCAGGACGCCCACCGTGTCGGGCGCGAGCACGATGTCGGAATCGACGAACACCACGTACGGCGTGGTGACTTCGCGCAGGCCCGCGTTGCGGGCACCGGCCGGGCCGAGGTTGTCGGCAAGCGGGAGCACGCGCGCGTGGTGGCGTGCGGCTACGGCGGCGACGGGGGCCGGATCGTGGGAGGCGTCGTCGACGACGATCACCGGGGCGTCGGTCGTGGTGGCCCGGATGCTCGCGAGTGCGCGGCCCAGCTGGTCGGGGCGGTCGCGGACGGGAATGACGTACGTGACCGTGTCTTTCGGGTCGTTCGGTGGCAGCGCGCTCACCACCGGGTGGGCGAGGCCGGTGGCGAGCAGCCGGTCGGCGAGGACCGCGCCCGCCCGCTCGCGTACCCGCAGGGTGCGCCCGGTCAGGAGTGCGCGGGCACGTGGTGTCAGCCGCAGCAGACGGGTCGGGTAGCCGCCCAGGAGCGCGCGCCCGTCGTCGAGGACGCGGGTGTGCCGGTCGAGCTCGATGACGTATCCGTGCGGGAGGGTCACGCGGCTCCTTGGGGTACGGCGGTCACGAGCCGGCCTCGCGGGTCGACGCGGCCGGCCGTGACGAGGCGTACGGCGCTCGACACCATCGCCTCGACCAGCGCGCGCCCTTCCTCGGCGGTGGCTCCGGTCGGGTCGCCGAGCACGCCGTTCGGGGAGACGCCGCGTACCCCGTGGGCCATGAGGTGCGGAAGGAGTTCGGGCAGCGGGCGGGTGTCGCCGGGGGCCGCCTCCGGGAGCCGTACGTCGTGCGGGGCGAGGTGCAGCATGATCGAGGTCTCGGTGCGGCCGGCGTGGGCGTCGCCGCCGGGTGGGGCGCAGCCGAGCCATGTCACGTCGTGCCCTTCGTGGCGGAGTTGGGCGCAGGCGGCGTCGAGGGTGGTGACGTTGCCGCCGTGGCCGTTGACGAGGACGACGCGGCCCGCCCACAGGGACAGGGACCGCACCGTCTCGACGAGGACCGCGTGCAGTGCCTCGTGGCCGATGGAGAGGGTGCCGGGGAATCCGGCGTGCTCGCCGCTCGCACCGTACGTGAGGGTGGGCGCCAAGACGACTTCCTCGTACGGGAGTTGGTGCCCTGCGCCGCGCGCCACCGCTGCGGCGATCGTGCTGTCCGTGTGGAACGGCAGGTGCGGGCCGTGCTGTTCGGTGGAGCCGACGGGGACGAGGACCAGGGCACCCTCCGGCACCGTGGGCCAGGTCGCGCGCGCCAGCTCCACCGGTTCAGGCACGCGGGACCCCGATGGTGCGGGTGAAGCCGTCCGGGATCGCCAGGTCGTCCGGGTTCAGTTCGTCGACGGACGCGTGCCCGAGGCCGAGGACGGCGGAGTCGAGGCCGCCGCGCAGGATGTCCAGGACGTTCTCCACGCCCGCCTGCCCGTTCGCGGCCAGGCCCCACAGGTAGGCGCGGCCGATGAGGACGGCCCGGGCGCCGAGCGCGAGGGCCTTGGCGACGTCCCCGCCGCGCCGCACGCCACCGTCGAGGAGGACCTCGATGTCGGCGCCGACCGCCTCGGCGATGGACGGCAGAAGGCGGATGGTGGCGGGGGTGGTGTCGAGGTTGTTGCCGCCGTGGTTGGAGACCGAGATGCCGGTGACACCCGCGTCGACGGCCCGCTTGGCGTCGTCGACCCTGCTGACACCCTTGAGCAGGAACGGGCCTCCCCACTCCTTGCGCATCCACTCCACGTCGTCCCAGGTGGGCGGCGCGGTCTGCATCCACTCGCCGTAGGCGCCGAAGAAGGTGGGTGACTCTCCGCCGGGGGCCCGGAGGTTGGGCGTGGTGAGGTCGGGGAGGCGGCGGGACTTCGCGAAGGCGAGGAGCCAGCGCGGGTGCGGCAGCACGTCGGGGGCGAACTTCACGGCCGTGCGCAGGTCGACGCGTTCCGGGATCGGCGGGCTGCCCCAGTCACGGCCGTTGGAGAACGACCAGTCCAGAGTGGCGATGAGCGCCTTGGCGCCGGCCGCCCTGGCGCGCTCCATGCGCTGCACCATGGAGTCGCGGCTGCCCATCCAGTACATCTGGTAGAAGGTGTTCGGGTTGGCCTCGGCGACCTCCTCCACGGACCGGCTCGCGAACGAGCTGAGCCCCATGATCACGCCCCGGTTGGCGGCGGCGCGGGCGACGGCCACCTCGCCGTCGGGGTGGACGGCCTGCACACCGGTCGGCGAGATCAGCACCGGGAACGCGGACTCCACACCGAGGACGGTGGTCGTCAGGTTCCGTTCGGCGTGGTGGCCCACCACCCTTGGCGCGAAGCCCAGTTCGGCGAAGGCGCCGGTGTTGTCGCCGATGGTGCGGCCGCGTTCCGAGCCGGCGACCAGGGCGCCGTAGACGCTGCTCGGCAGGTACTTCTTGGCGCGCCGCTGGGCCTCGGCGACCGTTTCGAACCATGGGTTTCTCGCCATGGGGCGGCTATCTCCTCGTCGGGTGATCGAGTCGTCGGGCGATCGCGTCGTCGGGTGATCGCGTCGTCAGGTGGCCGGGCCGAGTCCCGCTACGGGGTTCTCGTCGCACTCCGACACGGGCGGGCGCCGCATGAGTGGCACGACGACGGGGCCGCCGGCGCGCTTGGTGCGGTGGGAGTGGTCTCCGGACGGCTTCGGGATCGTGCCGCCGTCCCGCTCGCGCTCCGCGAGGAGTTGCTCCCCGTATCCCTGGACGCACTCCGGGTCGGGGCCGTCGAGCGGCAGGCCGGTGAAGAACTTGGCGGCCATGCAGCCGCCCTTGCAGGTGTCGTAGAACGTGCAGGACGCGCAGGCCCCGCCCTGCTGCGGCTCACGCAGCCGCAGGAACAGCTCCGACTCCCGCCACACACCGGCGAAGCCACCCGTATCGCGGACACTGCCCGCCAGGAACTCGTCGTGGATGGCGAACGGGCAGGCGTACACGTCACCGACCGGGTCGATGAGACACACGACGCGGCCCGCACCGCACAGGTTGAGGCCGGGCAGCGGCTCACCGTAGGCGGACAGGTGGAAGAACGAGTCGCCGGTGAGTACTTGGTCGGCGCGCGCCACCAGCCAGTCGTAGAGCTGCCGTTGCTGGGCGGGCAGCGGGTGCAGCTCGTCCCACACGTCGGCGCCGCGGCCGGAGGGGCGAAGCCGGGTGAGGCGGAGTTGGGCGCCGTAGGTGTCGGCGAGGGCCTTGAAGTCGTCCATCTGAGGGATGTTGTGCCGGGTGCAGACGACGGACAGCTTGAAGTTCTTCATGCCGGCGTCGGCGAGGTTCGCCATCGCTTTGAGCGCGGTGTCGTACGAACCCGTCCCGCGCACCGCGTCGTTGACGTCGGCGGTGGCGCCGTCGAGGGAGATCTGTACGTCGACGTAGTCGTTCACGGCAAGGCGCCGGGCCACCTCCGGGGTGATGCGCACGCCGTTGGTGGAGAACTTGACGCCGACGTGGTGGGCGGTGGCGTAGTCGAGGAGTTCGAAGAAGTCGGGGCGCACGGTGGGTTCGCCGCCGCCGATGTTGACGTAGAAGACCTGCATGGCTTCGAGCTCGTCGATGACGGCCTTGGCCTCGGCGGTGGTGAGTTCGCGCGGGTCGCGGCGGCCGGAGCTGGACAGGCAGTGGGAGCAGGAGAGGTTGCAGGCGTAGGTGAGTTCCCAGGTGAGGCAGATCGGCGCGTCGAGGCCGTACTCGAACAGGTCCACCAGACGTTCACCGGGCTTGGCCGCCACGGGAGTTGAGGTCACGGTGTCGGGCTCCTTTCGACCAGCATGGACGAGCGGGCCAGGACGGCGAGGGCGCGCGCGTACCTCGCCATGTCCGCGTCGCCGACGCCGGCGCTCGCGCAGGCGGCGCGTGCGGTGGGCGAGGCCGGGAGCGCCTGGACGACGGCGAGCAGTCCGCGGTCCTTGAGGAAGGACAGTTTGCGCGTGCCGAAGTGGTAGAGCAGCGCGCCGAAGGGTTCGGGCCGGACCGACACCTGGGGGTGCACGTCCCAGGCGCGGTCCAGGTCGAACGCGGAGGCGGCGAGCGCGGCGGCGGAGGCGGATACGGGGGCGGATCCGGGAGCGGACACGATCAGTACACGCCGCACATGCCGTCGATCGAGACCTCTTCGACCAGGTCGTCGGCCTCGATGAGGGGTTCGTCGGTCGAAGCGGTGGAGGCGGCGGGCGCCTCGGGGGCGGGGGTGGCTTCGAGCTGTTCGTTCATGCGTAACTCCCTGATACCGGTGGGTGGTTGAGGGTGTGCGCGAACGGGTTCGAGAGTATTGGCATGCGATGCCAAAAGAAAGGGTGCGGGCACGGCACGGGGTCTTGCGCGCTGTCCGCGCGGCGGGATTGGATCCGGTCCCATGGGTCCGATCGCGTCCGCCCGTCCTGATGTGCTGATCGTCGGTGCCGGTGGAGCCGGGGCCGTGCTGGCGGCGCGGCTGAGCGAGGATGCCGACCGGAGCGTGCTGCTTCTGGAGGCCGGTCCGGTGTCGGCGGCGTTCGATGCGGCTCTGCTGGACGCACGCCTCGTACCGGGCGCCCAGCCGGACCATCCCGCCACCTCCTCCCATGCCGTACGGCTCACTCCGCGGCGGCCGTGGTCGGTGCCGCGCGGGCGGGTGCTGGGCGGTTCCACCACGGTCAACGGCGGGTACTTCGTCCGGGCCCGACGCTCGGACTTCGACCGGTGGGCGGCGGCGGGCAATCCCGCCTGGGCGTACGAGCGGGTGCTGCCGTTGCTGCGCGCCATGGAGGACGATCTGGACTTCGGCCCGAGCGACGTACACGGGGACGGCGGGCCGATGCGTGTGACGCGCGAACCCCTGGCCCACCCGGCCGCCGCGGCTTTCCGCGAGGCCGCCCGGGAGCTGGGTTTCGCCGCCGAGCCCGACAAGAACGACCAGGGCCCGCCCGGCTTCGGTCCCGTGCCCTCGAACTCCGTCGACGGCGTGCGGCGGAACACCGGACTCGCGTATCTGTCGGCGCCGGTCCGCGATCGGCCCAACTTCACCGTGCTGGGCGACTGTTCCGTACGGCGGGTGGTGGTCGAGCGCGGGCAGGCCACGGGGGTCGTGGTCGAGCGCGACGGGGTGCGGGAGACGTTCGACGCCGGGTGCGTGGTGCTGTGCGCGGGCGCGCTCGTCACGCCCCACCTGCTCCTGCTCTCCGGCATCGGGCCCCGCGCGGATCTCGAACAGGCCGGGGTTCCCGTCGTCCGCGACGCGCCCGCAGTCGGGGCCCACCTCTCCGACCATCCGCAACTGGTCCTGGACTGGCAGCCCCACGACGATCTCGCCCCACTCACGACGAGCTGGCTCGGCGGGTGTCTGCACCTCAACTCCCTTGGCAGCGGACCGGGTTGCCCTGGTGACATCGAGATCCTTCAGTCACTGGTACCGATGGCCGGGCTCGTCGGCGGGGCCGTACGGTTGCCGGGCGCACCGCTCTCGTTCCTCGCCTCCGTCCAGACCCCGCGCCCGACCGGCCGACTGCGACTGCTCTCCGCCGATCCCGCGGCCTCCCCCGCCGTCGACTACGACTATCTGCGCGACGGCGAGGTCCTGCGGCGCCTGCGCGCGGCCGTCCGCGTCACGGCCGACCTCGTGGACACCGCGCCGTTCACCAAGGTCTCCAGCGGCGGCCTGCTCGCCCCTGGGCCGGAGGTCCTCCACGACGGCCGCGCGCTGGACGCATGGATCCGCGACCACCTCGGCACGGCCCAACACACCTGCGGCACCGCCCCGATGGGCCCCGCCGACGCCCCGGAGCACGCCGCCGTCGACCAGTACGGGCGGGTGCACGGGGTACGCGGGCTACGGGTGGCGGACACGTCCATACTGCCGGACACACCACACCGTGGCCCGGCCGCGACAGCCGTACTGATCGGTGAGCTGATCGCCGACGCGATGCGGCGCGAGCTGCCCTAGGCACCCACTAAGCACCCACAACGCATCCGTTACGCAGCGGTCGCCCCGCCGAGCCCGTCCTCGAGCCGCCGGATCGCCGTGTCGAGCAGCTCGCTCAACTCCGCTTCCGGCACCGCGAGCCAGTGCTCGTATGCCGTGACCGCCGCAGCCAGGACCGTGTGACCGAAGAGCCGCGGGAGCGCGTCGGACGGCGCGAGGCCGAGGCGCTGAGCCGCGAAGTCCGTGACAATCGCGCGCCATGAGCTGTACCGCAGGGTGGCGTCGGCCTGGAGGGTGGGCACGGTCAGGATGAGCTGCATGCGCTGCCGGTGCCAGGGCACGTCGGTGGCGTCGAACCGGTTGAAGTCGACGACGGCCGCCCGCAGCGCCGTCATGGTCGGGACGCTCGGACCGGTGGTGTTCAACAGCTCGCGGAATCCCGCGAGTTGCTGCTCGAAGTCGCCCCACACGAGGTCGTTCTTGGACGCGAAGTAGCGGAAGAAGGTCCGCCGGGCGATACCCGCCGCGGCCGCGATGTCGTCGACCGTCGTGGCGTCGAAGCCCTGCCGGGCGAAGAGTTCGAAGCCGATCCGTTCGAGCTCGGGTCGGGTCGTGGCACGCGGGCGGCCGCCTCTGGGCGCACGGGTGACCGGTTCGGCGACGCTGCTCGTCGGCGACTCCACATGCGCTCCTTCGTCCGGGGGAACAAGATACCGCCCCACCGTGCGAGAACATGGTTCTCTCTGGAGAGAAATGCAGATACCATCCAGGCGTTCCGTTCCCACGTCCCTTCCGTTGTCCGGTCGGCGAAGGAGCCGCCATGGCCAAGTACGTCCTGCACGTAGAGTCCCGGCCCGCGAACGAAGAGGCCGTGGACGCGTTCAACCGCTGGTACGACGAGGTCCATCTGCCCGAGATGGTGGCGCTCGACGGCTTCGCCTCCGCCGTCCGCTATGCGCCACGGGAGCCCGGAGGGCCGTACATCGCGCACTACGAGATCGAGGGCGACCCGCAGCAGGCGATGAAGAACGTGACCGCCGCGGCGGCCGACGGCCGGCTGCACATGTCCGACGTGATCAGCATGGAGCCCGCGCCGCGCATGCGGGTCCTGGAGCTCACCACGGAGTACCCGGCACACCCGCTCGCCTCGCGGCACCAACTCATAGACGGCCAACTCGTTGCCGCTGAAACCACATTCGCCTCGCACAACCCGGCCACCGGCGACCTGCTCGGCCACGCCCCCGAGGCCACCGAGGCGCAGGCGCGGCAGGCCGTGGCCGCCGCCCGCCGCGCCTTCGACACCACCGACTGGGCCACCGATCCGGAGCTGCGCCGCCGCTGCCTCGATCAGCTGCACGGCGCGCTCGTCGAACACCGCGAGGAACTGCGGGAATTGACCATCGCGGATGCCGGGTCGCCGCGCATGCTTACCTACGCCGCGCAGCTGGACGAGCCGATCGAGCTAGTTCGGTACTACGCGGACCTGCTCAAGGACCACTCGTTCGTCGACGACATGGGTGTGGTCGAGTACCAGGGGCAGCGCCACCACCGATGGGTGGAGTGGGAGGCGGGCGGGGTCGCCGCCGCGATCATCCCGTACAACTACCCGAACCAGCTGGCCCTGGCCAAGCTGGCCCCCGCACTCGCGGCCGGTTGCACGGTCGTCCTCAAGGGCGCGCCCGACACACCCCTGGTGACCCTGGCCCTCGGTGAGCTGATCGCCGAGCACACCGACATGCCCGCCGGCGTCGTCAACATCCTGTCCTCGTCGCGGTCTTCGGTCGGCGAGGTGCTCACCACGCACCCCGATGTGGACCTGGTGAGCTTCACCGGGGCGAGCCCGACCGGGCGGCGGATCATGGCGGCGGCGAGCGACACCGTCAAGCGGGTCTTCCTGGAACTCGGCGGCAAGTCGGCCCTCGTGGTCCTCGACGACGCCGACTTCAAGAACGCCGCCACGTACGCGGCGTACATGATCTGTCTGCACTCCGGCCAGGCCTGCGCGATCACCTCGCGGATGCTGGTGCCGCGCCGCCACCACGACGCGATCGTCGAGCAGGTGGCGCGGCGCATGGAGCGGGTGCGCGTCGGCGACCCGAACGACCCCAAGACGTACATGGGTCCCCTCATCAGTGAGCGGCAGCGCGACAAGGTCGACGGCATGGTGCAGCGGGCCGTCGCCGCCGGTGCCACGCTCGTCACCGGCGGGCAGCGCATCGACCCCGGCTACTTCTACGCGCCGACACTCCTCGCGAACGTGGATCCGAACAGTGAGATCGCCCAGGAGGAGGTCTTCGGCCCGGTCCTCGCGGTGATCCCGTACGACGACGATGACGACGCGGTGCGCATCGCGAACAACTCCGTGTACGGGCTGTCCGGCGCCGTGCAGAGCGCCGACCGGGAACGGGCGCTCGCGGTGGCGCGGCGCATCCGCACCGGCACGTTCAGCATCAACGGCGGCAACTACTTCTTCTCCGACACCCCGTTCGGCGGCTACAAGCAGTCCGGCATCGGTCGCGAGAAGGGTGTCGCGGGCCTGGAGGAGTTCATGGAACGCAAGACCTTCGGCGAGGTAGAGGCAGAGGACGCGCGGGGAGGTGGCGGCCGATGAGTGTCACCGTCACCGAGCTGACCCCCACGACCGGGGTGCGGATCACCGGCCTGTCGGGCCATCGTCTGGTGGACAAGGCGGTGGCCGAGGAGTGCCGTCAGGCCCTCGACCGACGCGGTGTCGTCGTCTACCGCGAGGCGGACCTCAGCGACAGCGACCTGGTCGCCTTCAGCCGACTCCTCGGGCAGGTCGTGCCGATTCCGAACGGCGGCGTGCCCGAGTACCCCGAGGTGCAGGCGATCACCCGTGACCCGTCGAAGAGCCGGCTCGCCGCCTATCGCGAGGCGACGTTCTACTGGCACATCGACGGCACCACCAGTGAAGTGCCGGACAAGGCAACCCTGTTGACGGCCCGTCGGATCGACGGAGGTGGAGGAGGCGACACCGAGTTCGCCAACACCTACGCCGCGTACGAGGCGCTGCCCGAGGCCGAGCGCGCCGAGCTTGACGGCGTGCGCGTCGTGCACAGCTTCGCCGCCTCGCAACTCCACGTCACCCCGAATCCGACGCCCAAGGAGCGCGCGGCCTGGGACCGCAACCCGGCCCGCGAGCACCCGCTGGTGTGGACGCACCAGGACGGCCGCAGGTCGCTGCTGATCGGCACGACGGCCGGCGAGATCGTCGGCATGGAACAGGAGGCGGGCCGGGCACTGCTCGACCGGCTCCTCCAGTGGACGGCGCAGCCGAGGTTCACGCTGCGCCACCAGTGGCACCAGGGCGACCTGGTGATCTGGGACAACACCGGAATGCTGCACCGGGCGCTGCCGTACGAGCAGAACTCGTCGCGGCTGATGCATCGCACATCACTGGCGGGCGAGGAGGCGATCGCGTGACCGACACAGCGAACACCGGCACGACACAGCGGCGTACGGCACTGGTGACGGGCGGGGGGTCCGGCATCGGGCGGGCCATCGCGCTGCGGATGGCGGCGGACGGGTTCGCCACCGCGGTCCTCGACCTCAACAAGGAGGCCGCCGAGGCGGTGGCCCAGGAGGCTCGGAAGAAGGGGCACGAGGCGATGGCGCTCGGCGGCGTCGACGTCTCCGACCGGGCGCAGGTGGATGCCGCGGTACAGGAGGTCCGCATCGCGTACGGACCCGTCCTTGTCCTTGTCAACAACGCCGGGAAGACGGGCTTCAAGGAGTTCCTGAACATCACGGACGACGCGTGGGACACCATCCTCGCGGTGAACCTCAGCGGCCCGTTCTATCTGTGCCAGGCCACGATCCCGCACATGATCGAGGCCGGCTGGGGCCGCATCGTCAACATCTCGTCGTCCAGCGCGCACTCGGGCCAGCAGTACATGACGCACTACGTGGCGTCGAAGTCCGGCCTGATCGGCCTCACCAAGTCCCTCGCCTTGGAATTCGGCCCCAAGGGCATCACCGTGAACACCATCCCGCCGGGCTTCGTGGACACACCGATGCTGCGCGGCTCGGAACAGCGGGGGCTGCTCGGCCACTCGGTGGAGGACATCGCGAAGGTCACTCCGGTGCGGCGAGCCGGCCGTCCGGAGGACATCGCGGCGGCGTGCTCGTTCCTGGTGTCGGAAGAGGCGGGGTACGTGACCGGTCAGGTCATTGGGGTCAATGGGGGCCGCAACACCTGAGGTCACATGCCGGGGACGTGGTTGGCCCACCCCGTCCCCGGCCAGTTGAACCAGCCCGACGACGCGTACGTGCCGCCGTCCGGATGCAGCGTCGTGCCGGTCACGTACGACGCCAGGGCCGATGCCAGGAAGACGACACAGCCCGAGACGTCCTCGGGGCGGCCGGCGCGGGCCATGGGGATGGCGGTGGCGAGGGCCTCGGGTGTGGTGAGCGGGGCGGCGCCCTCCCCCGCGAGTCGCCGCAGGCTCGGTGTGGGCACGTAGTCCGGGGCGACGTTGTTGACGCGGATGCCGTCCGGGGCAAGCTCCACGGCCAGCGTGCGGGCGAACTGTTCCACGGCTGCCTTCGCCGCCGCGTACACCGCGAAGCCGGGGGCCGCGCGGTGTGCCTCGATCGTCGACACGTTGACGATGCTGCCACCGCGGCCGCCCGCCCGGATCCGTGGCACGGCCAGCGAGCACGCGTGCAGGACGTGAGTGAGGTTGGTGCGGATGAGGGCGTCCCAGCCGCGTGGCCGGGTCTCGGTGAAGGGGGCGCGGAAGGTGCCCCCGACGACATTGACAAGGGTGTCCAGGCGGCCCCATCGTGCGTCGACCGCCTCGAACAGGGCCTGGAGCGCGCCCTCTTCGCGTACGTCTCCGGTCCGTACGAGGGTGTCGTGGCCCGCGAGTTCGTCCTCCAGCGCTCGGACGGCCTTCGCGTCGCGGTCGAGGACGGCCGTGCGGACCCCGTTGGCGGCCAGATCGTGCACTATCGCGCTGCCGAGACCGCCGGCGCCGCCCGTGATGACGGCTACGGTGCCGTCCAGGGCCGCTCTGCTCCCGAACCAGTCGTGGGCCATCGGATCACCCCGGCGTCAGATGACCAGGCCGCCGTCGACCGGCAGCACCTGACCAGTGACGAACGAGGCCGCGTCAGAGGCCAGGAAGACGAACGCCGGTGCCACCTCGTCGGGTTCGGCCCAGCGGGCGAGCGGGATGCGGGCGAGCATGGGTGCGGCGAACTTCTCGTTCGTACGGATCGTCTCGGTCATCGGTGTCGCGGCGAGCGGGGCGACGGCGTTGACGAGGATGTTCTTGCGGGCCAGTTCGCGTGCCAGGGACTTGGTCAGGCCGATGATGCCGGCCTTGGCGGCGGAGTAGTTGACCTGGCCGAGGGTGCCGGTGAGTCCTGCGGAGGACGATACGTTGATGATGCGGCCCGTGCCGTCCTCGGGGAGGTGGGCGAGGGCGGCCTGGGCGCAGCTGAAGGTGCCCAGCACGTGGATGTCGAGGAGGGCACGGAAGCTGTCCTCCGTCAGCTTGGGGAACATCGCGGGCGCGGTGACACCCGCGTTGTTGACGAGGATGTGCAGGGTCCCGTCGGTGAGGGCAGCGGCCCGCGCCACGGCCTCGTCGGCGGCGGCGCGGTCCCGGACGTCCAGGGCGGCGCCCTCCGCCTTGCCGCCGTCGGCCCGGATGGCTGCGGCCGTGTGATCGGCCGCCTCGCCGTCCACGTCGG
>NZ_JAOZYC010000148.1:0-69959 GCF_035798155.1 Streptomyces endophyticus
GACTTTTCGGCAACGCCGCGAGCGCGCGTGCCAGACGCCGCGGCGCAGACGGGAGTTTGACGACAGGCCCTAGGCCGACAGGGCCCGGGCGCCGTCGTGCCCCCTCCCCCACCGCGCCTCACGGTGTCATGCTGAGACACATCAGCACCCCGGCGGAGGGAGCCTCCCGTGCCGCACATCGCCGTCGTCGGCTCGGGGCCGAGCGGGGTCTACACCGCGCAGGGCCTCGTTGGACAGGATCGCGTTCCGGACATCCGCGTCGATGTGCTCGACCGGCTCCCCTGCCCGTACGGGCTCGTGCGCTACGGCGTCGCCCCGGACCACGAGAAGATCAAGTCGCTGCAGACCAATCTGCGGTCGATCCTGGAGGACGAGCGGGTCCGCTTCCTCGGCGGGGTCGAGATCGGCGCGTCCCTGCCTCCCGCCAAGCTTCTGGAGCTGTACGACGCGGTGGTGTACTGCGTGGGCGCGGCGGCCGACCGGCGGCTCGGGGTGCCGGGCGAGGATCTGCCGGGCAGCTGGTCGGCGACCGACTTCGTGGCCTGGTACAGCGCCCACCCGGACGCGGTCGACGGCGGTTTCGTACGGGGCGTGCGCACGGCCGTCGCCATCGGCGTGGGCAATGTGTCGGTGGACGTGACCCGGATGCTGGCCCGCGGCGCCACCGAACTCCTGCCCACCGACATGCCGCGCGCCGCGCTCGACACCCTCGCCGCGAGCGAGGTCCGGGACGTGCACATGGTGGGCCGGCGCGGCCCCTCGCAGGCCCGCTTCACCACGAAGGAGCTGCGCGAGCTCGGCGGCCTTCCGGACACCCAAGTCCTCGTCGACGAGCGTGAGTTGACGCTCGACGCGGCGTACATCGACCCGTCCGGACTGCCCGCCGCGCAGCGACGCAACGTGGAGGTGCTGCGCGGCTGGGCCGCCGAGCCACCACGGGGCACGCGCCGCCGGATCCACCTGCGGTTCTACCTGCGCCCCGTCGAGGTGCTCGCGGGCGGCGACGGCCGCGTGGCCGGGGTGCGCTTCGAGCGGACGCGGCCCGACGGGCACGGGGGCGTGGCCGGAACGGGGGACTTCGAGGAGGTCGGCGCGGAGCTGGTGCTGCGGTCGGTGGGCTATCGCGGAGTGCCCTTGGAGGGCCTGCCGTTCGACGAGTCCGGCGGCACCGTGCCGCACGAGGCCGGGCGGGTGCTGCGGGGCGCGCGGGTGGCGCCGGGCGAGTACGTCGCCGGGTGGATCAAGCGCGGCCCGACCGGCGTGATCGGCACCAACCGCCCCTGCGCCAAGGAGACCGTCACCTCCCTCCTGGACGATCTGGATGATCTGGATGATGCCGCCACCCTCGTCCGAGACGGAGCGGACGACGGTCCTGCGCGGGATCCGCTGGCCGGATTGGTCGCGGCCGGTGCGCGGCCCGTGCGGTGGGACGGGTGGCGGGCGATCGAGCGGGCCGAGGCGGAGTTGGGGCGGGGGCTCGGGCGGGGCTCGGTGAAGATCCCCGACTGGGAGGGCCTGTTGAGCGCGGCGCGGGGTTCGTAGACGACCCAACGCGATTCAGGGGCGCGGACACGTAGCGGCAACACGACGGAAATCAACAAAACGTTCAAGTTCATTACGTTCTCGTCCATGACAACGCACCCCGTGGACCAGGTCCCACCCGCGCGCCAGTTGGTGGCGTTCGGGTTGCAGCACGTTCTCGCCATGTACGCGGGCGCGGTCGCCGTGCCACTGATCGTGGGCGGCGCGATGAAGCTGTCGCCCGCCGACCTCGCGTATCTGATCACCGCCGACCTGCTGGTGTGCGGCGTCGCGACGCTCATCCAGTGCGTGGGTGTGTGGCGCTTCGGCATCCGACTGCCGATCGTGCAGGGCTGTACGTTCGCGGCCGTGTCCCCGATGGTGCTGATCGGCACGACGGGCGGCGGACTGCCGGCGATCTACGGGGCGGTGATCGTCGCGGGCCTCGCCATGATGCTCCTGGCCCCGGTCTTCGGCCGGCTGCTGCGCTTCTTCCCACCCCTGGTCACGGGCACGGTGATCCTGATCATCGGCCTGTCACTGCTGCCGACGGCGGGTACGTGGGCCGCGGGCGGCTCCGGCGCGGAGGATTTCGGCGACCCGAAGAACATCGGGCTCGCGGCGCTCGTCCTGGTGCTCGTGCTCGGCGTGCAGCGGTTCGCGCCGCCCGCCCTGAGCCGGGTCGCGGTGCTCGTCGGCATCGTGGTGGGCACGGCGGTGGCGATACCCACCGGCTTCACCGACTTCTCCGCCGTCGGTCAAGCGCACTGGTTCGGAATCAGCACGCCGTTCCACTTCGGCGCCCCGGAGTTCCACGCGGCGGCGATCGTTTCGATGCTGATCGTGGCCCTGGTGACGATGACCGAGACAACGGGTGACTTCATCGCGGTCGGCGAGATGACGGGCCGCCCGGTGGACCGGCGCACGCTCGGCGACGGGCTGCGGGCCGACGGGTTCTCGACCGTCCTCGGCGGCGTCTTCAACACCTTCCCGTACACGGCGTTCGCGCAGAACGTGGGCCTCGTCGGCATGACGAAGGTGCGCAGCCGCTGGGTGGTCGCCGTGTCCGGCGGCATCCTGGTCCTGCTCGGGCTGCTGCCGAAGCTGGGCGCGGTGGTCGCCGCGATCCCGTCACCCGTGCTCGGTGGCGCGGGCCTGGTGATGTTCGGGACGGTCGCGGCGAGCGGCCTCAAGACCCTGTCGAAGGTGGACTTCGAGGGCAACAGCAATCTGACCGTGGTGGCGGTCTCGGTCGCCGTCGGGCTGCTCCCGGTGGGCGTGCCGACGATCTATGAGCACTTCCCCAACTGGTTCCAGACGGTGATGGACAGCGGCATCAGCGCGGGCTGCCTGACGGCGATCACGCTGAACCTGCTCTTCAACCACCTTCCGCAGAAGCAGAAGGCGGGGTCAGGTCGGCCGGCTGTCGCCGAGCCGGTCCTCCTGCCGGGCAGCCGCGTCGAGGACGGCGTCGAGAAGGCCGGGGAAGAGCGCGTCTAGGTCGGCCCTGCGCAGGCCGTTGAGCTTGGCGGTCCCCCGGTAGACCTGCTCGACCACCCCGGCCTCGCGCAGCACACGGAAGTGGTGCGTGGTGGTCGACTTGCTGACGGGCAGGTCGAAGGCCGAACAGGACAGCTCGGCCTCAGCGGAGGCGGCCATCTCCCGGACGACGGCCAGGCGCATCGGGTCGGACAGCGCGTGCAGCACCGCTTCGAGCCGGATCTCCGTACGGGCGGGGTGCGCGAGCGTGCGACCGCCGGTGGCGGCGGTCTCGGTGTGCGGTGCTGCGGCCGTCATGGACGACTCCCCTTCGCGGTGCGGGTGGCTGGATGCCTGCGGTGCGTTGCGGTGCGTTGCGATGCGTTGCGATGCGTTGCGATGCGGCCATTGTACGAGAACCATCGTAGTTTGACATCTGCCGTACTACGGTGGCTATCGTACTACCGAGGTCGTCGCCGCGAACCGCGAGGCCGTTCCGCGATCCACACCGAATGGAGTCCGCCGTGAGCGCACTGTTCGAGCCCTACACCCTGCGGTCCCTGACCATCCCCAACCGCGTGTGGATGCCGCCGATGTGCCAGTACAGCGCGGCTCCCGAGGGCCCGCTCACCGGCGCGCCGAACGACTGGCACTTCCAGCACTACGGGGCGCGCGCCGCGGGCGGCACCGGCCTGATCATCGTCGAGGCGACGGCCGTGTCCCCCGAGGGCCGCATCTCGCCGCAGGACCTCGGCATCTGGAACGACACCCAGGTCGAGGCGTTCCGCCGGATCACGTCGTTCCTGAAGTCGCAGAACACGGTGCCCGGCGTCCAGCTCGGTCACGCCGGCCGCAAGGCGAGCACCGACCAGCCCTGGAAGGGCGGCTCGCCGGTGGGTCCGGACGCGTACGGCTGGGACGCCGTCGCCCCGAGCGCGGTGCCCTTCGACGAGCAGCACCCGGTGCCGGCCGCGCTGTCGGTCGAGGGCATCAAGGAGGTCGTCCAGCAGTTCGTCGACGCCACCCGCCGCTCCCTGGACGCCGGATTTCAGGTCATCGAGCTGCACGGCGCGCACGGCTACCTCATCGGCGAGTTCCTCTCCCCGCACTCCAACAAGCGCACCGACGAGTACGGCGGCTCCTACGAGAACCGCACCCGTTTCGCCCTTGAGGTCGTCGACGCGGTCCGCGAGGTGTGGCCCGAGGAGCTGCCGCTGCTCTTCCGCATCTCAGCGACCGACTGGCTGGACGGCGAAGAGGGCTGGACCGCCGACGACACCGTCCGGTTCGCCGCCGAGCTGAAGGACCACGGCGTGGACCTGATCGACGTGTCGACCGGCGGCAACGCGGCGGGCGTCCGCATCCCGCTCGGCCCCGGCTACCAGGTCCCCTTCGCCGCCCGCGTACGCAACGAGGCCGGGGTACCGGCCGCCGCGGTCGGCCTCATCACCGAGCCCGAGCAGGCCGAGAAGATCCTCGCCAACGGTGAGGCCGACGCGGTCCTCGTCGGCCGCGAGCTGCTCCGCGACCCGTCGTTCGCCCGCCACGCGGCGCGCGAGCTGGGCTCGGAGAGCCACGTACCGGACCAGTACCACCGGTCCGTCTGAGCGGATAGCGCACGGCCGTACGCCTCCGTGGTCCATGGACCACGGAGGCGTACGCGTGTCAGTGCCCGGCCACCACGCCGGACAGCTCATTGGTGCTCTTCGGCAGCTTCACGGACGTGCGCTTCTTGCCGGTGTCCAGGTCGATGGCGTGCAGGGCCTTCTCGCCGGGGTCGGAGACGTACGCCGTGTGGTCGCGGACGAACAGCGTGGGCCGGGGTTGCTGCCAGTCCAGGGGTTCCCGCCACTCGCCCACGGCGTCGATCCTCTTCTCGATCCTTCCGGTGTCCGGGTCGATGACGTGGATCCTGCCGTCGGTGCCCAGGACCAGCGCCTCGCCCTCAGGACCCCTGGCCAGCGAGCGGAACGAGTAGCTGGTCCCCAGGTCGACCAGGCGGAGCTTCTTCTTCTCCGTGTCGACGAGGGAGACGCGGGTGGGGCGTTCCAGCTCGGCCTCCTCGTCGGTCTTGTAGTCGCCGAGGAGGACCGGGGAGGCGTCGCTGCCGGCCTGGTTGCCGATGCGGCCGTAGTCGTCGGGGGCGTCGACCTTGGTGAACTTCCCGTCCTTGTAGATGAGGATGCCGTCCTCGCAGCCGACGCCGACCGCCTCGCCCTTGGCCGCGGCCTCGCCGTGCACGCCGGGGCACTTCTCGTTGCGGGCGATCTCCTTGTTGTCCTTGTCGAGGACGAGGACGCCGGTGCGCGTCTCCTTGTCGCCGAGCGTGCTGAGGAGTTCGCCGTTCTCCAGCTCGATGGCCACGCCGTGGTGCGCCTCCGCCGAGGTGTAGCTGCGGCCCTTGGGCTTCGTACCGCTGCCCAGGTCGGCGGGGTCGAAGACGTTGACCTCACCGGTGCCGTCGGTGAAGAGCACCGTCCTGCCCGCGTGCCGGACGACATGGCCCGGCTCCGAGCCCTTGTACGTGATGTCGGTGAAGCGCTGTCCGGCGGCGTCCAGGACGCGGAAGCCGCTGTCGGTGGAGACGACGACGTGGTCCTTGTCGCCCGCGGGGTTGAGGCGGTTGAAGCCCGGCAGGTCGATCGTCCTGCTGAGCCCCAGGCTCTTGCCGTCGAGTATGTAGAGGCCGCCGTCGAAGCCGGCGACGAGCGGGTCCTTGACCGCCGCGGCGGGGGTGGCGCGCTTGGCCTTGGACGAGCTCGTGGTGTCGTCCTCGTTCCCGCAGGCGGTCAGCACGGTGGCGAACGCCAGGGCGCAGGCCGTTCCTCCGAGGGCTCTCCTGCGGGGTGTCGGGGTCGTGTTCACTTGTGTTCCTTCCCTGTTGGACGTTCGGAGGTCAGCGGGCCGTCAGGCCCTTGGTCATCGCGGTCGTGTTGGCGCGCATCATCCGCAGGTACGTGTCGGCGCCCTCGCCCTCGGCCGTCAGGGACTCGGAGTACAGCTTCACGACCTGGACCCGGCCGCCCATCTCCTTGCGCAGCACGTCGGCGAGGCGGGTGGGTTGGGAGGAGTCGGCGAAGACGGTGCGGACACCGGCCTCGTCCATGGCCTGGGTGAGGGAGCGCAGGTCGGAGGAGCTGGGTGAGGCGAGGGTGGTGCCGCTGGGGACGACGGCGCCGACGACGCGGAGGTCGAAGCGGTCGGCGAGGTAGCCGAAGACGTGGTGGTTGGTGACGATCGCGCGCCGCTGCTCGGGGACGCGGGCGAAGGACTCCTTCATCCAGGTGCTGAGCTTCGCCAACTCCTGGTCGTAGCGCTCGGCTTGGGCGCGCACCGCGCTCTCGTCGACGCCGCCGACGTGCTTGACGACCTGGTCGGCGATGAGTCCTGCCGCCTTGCGCATGCGGTCCGGGTCGGTCCAGAAGTGCGGGTCGGCCTGGCCGTCCCCGGCGTCGTCGCCGGTGTGGAAGGTAAGCGGGTCGACGGCCTTGCCGACCTCGAAAGTGGCGACGCCGGATGCGCGGGCGGCATCCACGTGACGCAGCACGTTCTCCTCCAGGCCGAGGCCGTTGTGGACGACGAGGTCGGCCCGTTCGATGTCGGCGGCCTGGCGCGCGGAGAGGCCAAAGGAGTGCGGGTCGGCGTTGGGCTTCATGAGGACGGTGACGTCGGCCTGGTCGCCCGCTATCTCGCGGGTGACGTCGCCGAGGATGTTGGTGGTGACGACGATGCGGGGCCGCGCGTCGTCGGTGGTGCAGGCGGTCGCGGTGGCGGCGGCCACCAGGGTCAGCAGTCCGAGCAGCAGACTGCGCAGCCGTGCCGTGCCCACGCGTACGTGCTTCTTCGCCTCGTCCGCGCTCATCGGCCGGTCTCCGCCATCAGCACGGGTTCGACGTCGAGATCGAAGGTGCGGGCGATGCGCAGGTCGTCGTTGTAGTCGATCTCGAACACCCGCTTGCCGTCGGGGTCGTTGACGTAGGCGCGGCTGCGGTCGACCTCGACGACGGGGGCGTTGCGGGTGTGCGGTTTGCCGGTGTGCGGCTTCCCGGTCAGGAGCTTCTTGGTGCGGGTGGTCTCCTTCCCCGTCCCGATGTCGTAGCCGTGCAGCCGGCCGTCGGCCTCCAGGACCAGGAGCGGCGCGCCCTCCCCGGCGGTGTTGGCGACGACGGTCCCGGTCTCCACCCGCTTCCAGGCACGCTCGCCGACGTCGAGGACCCATACGGAGTCGCCTGCTTGCGCGGTCAGGGTGTCGCTTCCGGGGCGCTGCCGGAACTCGGTGGCCCGCTCGGTGTCCGGTACGTCCTTCTCGTAGGGGATGGACTCGGCGGTGAACTTCCCGTTCTCCTCGCGTACGAGCAGCGCGCCGTCGGCGCAGCCGAACACGACACCGCGACGGGTGACGGCGTCGCCCTTCGGGTCCTCGCACTCGGCGTCCGGCACTGTGACGCGCTTGCCCTTGCGGTCGAGCACGGTGAGCCCTGTCGTGCCGTCCTCGTCGGCGAGGGCCAACAGGTGTTCCTCGTAGGGGATGACGGGTCCGGTGTACGTTCCCGGCAGCGCGCGGGTGCGTACGATGTCGCCCTTCTCCAGCGTGCCGCGGTCGTACAGGACGGTGCGCCCACCCTTGTCGGTCACGGCGGTCACGGCAGCGTCACTGCGCACCAACGCACCTCCCCCTACGGGCAGTTGACCTACGTCGCGGATCGCGGCGCGGTAGTAGTGGACGTGGTCGCCGTGGTCCACGGCCCAGGAGCCGCCGTCGAGGACGTGGGTGGCGCCGGAGGCGTGGAGGTAGCCGAAGCGGCCGTCCGTGGCGAGGTGGGCGGCGTCCGTGACCTTGTCCGTCTTCGTCACCTTGCCGGTGATGAGGTCGAGGGCGCGGGTGCTTCCGCTGCCGGGGTCGTTGAGGAGGAGCCGGGACTGCTGCTCGGCACCCTCCTTCGCGCCCTCCACATAGCCGTGCGGGGTGGTGGACGGCGAACTCGCCGCCGTTTTGGGGTCGTTGCCTTCAGGTGAAGCGCAGCCCGCGGCGAGCAGGGCGGTGAGCGCCAGCGGGACCGGGGCCCACTTCGCGGTGTTGATTCCGGCGGTCAAGACATTGCCTCCGACGTGCTTCGGTCGACTTCGAGTACGGGAGCGGGGGCGGGGGCGGCGTTGTCGGCGGCACGGCTCGTACGGCGGTGGCGGACGCCGGAGGCGAGATGGGAGAGGAAGAAGAGACTCACGGCGAGCGCCGAGACGGTGGCCCCGGCAGCGGTGCCGAGGTGCCACGACAGGAGCAGCCCGCCGAAGGTGGCGGCGGCGCCGAGCAGGGCGGCGCCCACCATGACCCCACGCACGCCGCGCGCCCAGGGCAGGGCGGCCGCGGGCGGCGCGATCAGCAGGCCGAGGACGAGCAGCGTGCCCACGATGCGGAACGAGGCGACGATCGCGAGCCCAAGGAGACCGAGCAGCACGGCGTGCGCGAGCCGCGGGCGCAGGCCCAGCGTCCGGGCCTTGCGGGCGTCGAAGGTCAGGGCGAGGAAGGCCCGATGGCCGAGGGCCGAGACGAGAAGCGCCACGCACAGGGCCACCCCCAGCACGGCGAGGTCCTGTCCGCGCACCGCGAGCACATCGCCGAAGAGGAATCCGGTCAGATCCACCGCGAAGGACTGCGAGCGCGACACGATGATCACGCCGAGCGACAGCATGCCGACGAACAGCAGCCCGATCCCGGTGTCCCGGGACAGTCGCCTGGCCCTGCCGAGAGCGGTCACCCCCGCCGTCATCACCGCCGCGCTCGCGACCGCGCCCACCATCAGGTTGCCGCCGAACAGCGCGGCCAACGCGACACCGGGCAGCAGCCCGTGGGACATCGCGTCCCCGAGGAAGGCCATCCCCCTGAGCACCACCCAGGTCCCGGCCAACGCACATATCGCGGACACCAGGATTCCGCCCCACAGGGCGCGCTGCACAAAGGCCACCTCGAAGGGGGCCGTCAACCACTCCATGCGAGGACAGTACAATGAAAATCATGTTCAACAAACCGACCATCGCTCCGACCCCACGACGGAACCGGGCCGCTCGCGTCCACCTCGACGGGCTCTGCGCCGGCTATCCCGGCCGCAAGGTTCTCCATCAACTGACCGCCGACATACCGGAGTTGGCGAACGTCGCGCTCGTCGGGCCGAACGGCAGCGGGAAGTCCACGCTGCTCGGTGTGGTGGCCGGTGTGATCCGCCCTACATCAGGAGAGGTACGGCACCACGGGGACCGGCGGCCGGCTTTCGTGCCGCAGCGCGGTGCCCTCGGGGACACGCTCCCCCTGACCGTGCGTCAGACGGTGGAGATGGGGCGCTGGGGCGGGCTCGGCTCCTGGCGCAGGCCCGCGCGGCGGGACCGCGCCGCCGTCGAGGCCGCGCTCGACCGGCTCGGCATCGGCGACCTCGCCGGGCGCCAGTTGGGCGAGCTGTCCGGCGGGCAGCGACAGCGCACGCTGGTCGCGCAGGGGCTCGCCCAGGAGTCCGACCTGCTGCTCCTCGACGAGCCGACCACCGGCCTCGATCCGGACGCCCGCGGCCGCATCGGCTCGCTGCTCACGGAGCTCGCGGGCGAGGGGGTGACCGTCGTGCAGGCGACCCACGACCTGGAGGCCGCGCGCGCGGCGGATGTCTGCCTGCTGCTGCGCGAAGGACACCTCGTCGGTCAGGGGCCGCCCGACGAGGTGCTCACCGAGTCGGCGCTCGCCCGGGTCTGGCAGCCCGCCTGACCTCGGCCGCGCGGGTCACTGCGCCTGGCCGTCCACACCCACGCGTTCCGTCGGCCCGCCGAAGGGGAGGACGAGCGTCCGGCTCGCCATGAGCCAACGGCCGTCCAGCTTGCGGAAGGTGTCCTCGTAGTGGCCGACGTTCACGGGCAGCCGGGTCGGGACGATCGCGCTGCCGCTGTGGCCGTCGACGCGGTAGGTGGCGAAGTACGTGGTGGCCGTGGCGGTGTCCGGTGACTCGACGGTGACCAGGAGGTTCGTGCACATCCGCCGGGACAGGCGGTCGGCCGGGCGGGTGCCGAAGTAGCCGCGCAGGGCCTGCCTGCCCTCGATCCTCCGGTTGCCGTAGGGCCATTCCCAGACCCCGTCGGGCGTGAAGAGTTCGCAGACCGTGGCCGGGTCCCCGAGGTCGAGGCGGCGCACGAGTTCCAGGATCAGTCGCTCGCAGGCGCGTTCCGCCAGGAGGCGTTCCAGTGCGTCGAGTTCGTCCGCCGCGCTTGCCTGGATCATCCGTCAGTCCTACCAAGTGGGCCCGTATGCCTACGAGTTCTTTTCGAAGCGGCGCCGCGTCGCGTCGTCCGCCGGCAGGAACGTCTCCAGGTGCAGCCCCTCCAGGGCGGCGTCGGCGGGCGTGGTGAGCTGCGCGGAGGTGCTGAAGAAGCGCAGCGGTCCCGCGCCCGGCACGGTGAGTTCCAACGTGAGGACGGGACTGCCGGTGGGGGCGGCGCGGGGCATGGCGGCGAGGTGTCGCGCGGCCTCCTCGGCCAGGGCGAAGTGGCGCGGGTCGTGGGTGCGTTCGGCGCGGTGGACCAGCTGGTGGTGCAGGTGGGAGGCCCACTCCGTGAAGTTGCGGATCCGCGGGGCCAGGCCCCGCTCGTGCACGCACAGCCGGATGACGTTGATCGGGGGTTCGAGGAGCTCGGGCGCACATCCTTCGAGCAGCGCGGCCACGCCGGCGTTGGCGTCGACGACGTCCCAGTAGGTGTCCAACAGCAGGGCTGGGTACGGCATATGGGCGTCGAGGAGTCCCCGCAGCCCGTCCATGACGACCGCGAGCGAGGCGTCCGCCAGGTCCCTGTCCCGGTAGTGCGGCGCGTAGCCGCCCGCGAGGAGCAGCTGGTTGCGGGCGCGCAACGGGACGTCGAGGTGGTCCGCCAGGTGCAGGATCATCTCGGGCGTCGGGTGCGCCCTGCCGGTCTCCACGCGGCTGAGGTGCCGGGTGGAGACCGCGGAGCGGTTGGACAGCTCCTGCTGGCTGAAGCGGCGCCGTTCGCGCCAGCCGCGCAGCAGCGGGCCGACGGTGCGGGCGTCCGCGGGGTCCGCCGCGGCGAGGGAGTCCACGAGGGTGCTCATGACGGCAGCGTACGGCGGCGGGGCGCGCTCTCCATGACCTCTGAGGTCATGGAGCTTCCGGCGCCGCCCGGCCACGGTGGTGGGCATCAACACACCGCATCTCAACGGAGGTTCGACCATGACCGCACAGCACGCCGTCGACGCCTACCTCGCCACCTGGAACGCGCAGGGTGAGCAGCTCACGAAGCTCATCGCGGAGCACTGGGCGCCCGACGCCACCTACACCGACCCGCTGGCCGAGGTGGCGGGCCACGCCGCGCTCTCCGCGCTGGTCGAGGGGGTGCACGAGCAGTTCCCGGGCTGCGTGTTCACGCCGGTCGGCGACGCGGACGCCCACCACCGGCAGGTGCGGTTCCAGTGGGGCCTGGGCCCCGAGGGGGCCGAGCCGCTGGTGATCGGCTCCGATGTCCTGGTGCTGGACGAGGAGGACCGGATCCGGGACGTCCGGGGTTTCCTGGACAAGGTCCCGGCGGCCTGACGGGACAAGGCCCCGGCGGCCTGACGGGACAAAGTTCCGGCGGCCTGACACGTACGCGGCGGCCCCACGGATCACCGGATCGCCGGATCACGACACCCTCCGCCCCACCACCGCCGCGGCCGCCCGGCGCGACGCCCTCGACGCCCGTGCGCGGGGGCGCAGCGCCGCCTCCGCGCGGCGGCGGACCGGTGCGCAGTACGCGGCGGCACGCAGGGTTACGCCGCGCAACTCGTCGGCGCTGCGCAGCAGTTCCGCGGCGAGGGTCGTCCGGCCGCGGGCCGCCGCGATGTCCGCGGCGAGTTCGGCGGTGCAGGCGGCGCCCTCCGTGTCGTCGTGGGCGAGGTGGCTGCGCAGGGCGCGGTCCGCTTCCTCGGCGGCGACCTCCAGCGGGCCGCCTTCCCAGCGCAGCAGCTCGGCCTGGGCGTGCGCGAGCCAGGCCTCGGCGCAGGGGTCGTGCGCCTCGACCGCCCCCACCCTCGGCCGCACCAGCTCCTGGGCGGCCTCCGGGTCCGTACGGACCAAGGAGAGCGCGAGGCCCGCGCGGCAGGCGGCGGCGCCGGGGCCGAACCCCGGGGCCTCGCCGAGGAGTTCGACGGCCGAGCGGAACGCGTCGGCGGCCTCGTGGACGCGACCCTGTCGCAGCGCGGCGACGCCGCGTGCGTGCCCGAGCAGGCCGAGGCAGCGGTCGTCGCCGTCCCGTTCGGCCGCCGGCCGGCCGTTCAGGAGCGCGGCTTCGGCGGCCTCGTCGTCGCCGCACAGCACCTCCAGGTATCCGGCGAGCCACCACGCGCGGCCCGGCACCGGGCCCTGGTGGAGGCGCAGCACCCGCCGCAGCGCAGCCCGCCCCTCGCGCGCCCGGCCGCACGCCGCCCACAGGAACCAGAGGTGCACCACGGTGTCGAGGGCGACGCCCGACTCCGCCGTCGGCGAGAGGGGCCCCGTTCGAGGGTCCATCGCCCTTTGGAGATCGGGGAGTTGGCGCAGCACGAGGGTCCGTGCCTCCCGCTGCCGTCCCCGGCTCCAGCGCTCGGCGGTACGCCGGGCGAGCCTCGCGCACCACCTTCGGTGGTGCAGGGCGAGCGACCAGCGCTCGCCTGCCGCCTCCAGGGCGCGCAGGCACACCTCGCGCATCGGCCCGGTGAGCCGGGAACGCGGTCGGCCGCCGGGGTCCCCCTCCCCGCCCTGGTCGCCCGGCACGAGGGCGAAGGGCGCGACCCGCTCCATCAGGACCGGGATCCGCGCGGCGGGCAGCGCCCCGGAGGCGCACACCTCGCGTGCCGCGTCGAGGTCGAAGTCCCCCTCGAACACGGCGAGGCGACGCAGGAGCCGGCGCTCGCCGCGGGTACTGCGTGCGTAGGCCCGCTCGGCGGCGGCGACCGCCCGCGAGCTGTACGGGCGCCGCTCGACGGCCGCCAGGTCCGCCGGTCCGCTCAGGCGCCGCCCCGCGTCCAGGAGCGCGCCGGGCAGCCCGTCCAGGCGGTGGGCGAGGGCGGCGGCGCGGGTGGAGGTGTCGGGGTCGGCGAGGAGCCAGCGCCCCGCCGCGTCGGCGAGCAGGCCCACGGCGGCGCCGCCGGTCAGCGGCGGCAGGCGGTGCACCGCTTCGCCGGGCAGCCAGCTGGGCCGGTCGGAGATGCGCAGCACGGTGAGTCCCGGCACGTCCTCCAGGAGCCTGGCGAGCAGGTCGGTGCCCGCGTCGCCGAGGTGTTCCCAGTCGTCGAGGACGAGCAGCGGACGCGCGAGCAGGTACCTCCCCGGCCGGACGCCGAGCCGGTGGCGCAGCCGGACCGCGACCCCGTCGAGCACGCTCGCGTCGAACCCGGACCCCGACTCCCACACCACTTCGCGCCGGCCCCGCACGCGTACCTGCTCGACGGCCGCCCCCGCGAGCCGGGTCCTACCCGCCCCGGAGGGGCCCACCAGGGACACCAGGCGCCAGGACGCCAACCGCGTGAGCAGCGCCGCCAGTTCGCGCTCACGCCCCTTCAACTGCCCTTCAGTCATGCCGACCCACACCCTCGCAGAGTTTCGCGTTCCGATGGACGAGCACTGCGACGTGTACTTCCATGAGTACTGCGCCACCAGTTGCGCATGAGACCGGTGACACATCCGGCGCGTCGCACTACCCATGGTTACTCTGTACCGCAAATACGTGTGGCATATGCGGAGATTCAACAGGGGGAACCATAAGAACAGGCGAATCCGCCGTTTCCGAGGCGGATCTGACACTGATCCATGCACTGCAGCTGGCGCCGCGCGCGAGCTGGGCCCAGTTGGCGGCGGAAGTCGGCCACTCCCCGGGCACCCTCAACCGGCGCTGGGCGCGGTTGACGGAGGCGGGCGTCGCGTGGAGCGGCGTACTGCCGGGCGCGATGTTCGACGGTGGTACGACCTTGTGCTCCGCGTGGATCCAGGTGCGCTGCGGGGCGGGCAGCGTCGCGGCCACCGCCGCGGAGCTCGCCCGCGACCCGGGCACGCTGTGCGTGGTGCACCTCGCGGGCGCGGCCGACCTGTTGGTCTACTACGCCTGCTACGACACCACCGCCCTCGACCGCTACCTGGGCGAGCGCCTGCATCTGCTCCCCGGCGTCCGGGCCACCCGCGCCCACCTGATCACCAAGATGCACGGCCCGCTCTCCCCGCTCCGGCTGCACCAGCTCGGCCCGGACATCCGCAGGCGGTTGTCCGCTCTCGCCCCGTCCCCTTCGCCCGGCGCCGCACGGCAGGACGGGTTGCCGGACGCCACCGACCGCGTCCTGCTGCACGCCCTGGCGGGCGACGCCCGGCTCGGCGCGACGGTTCTCGCCAAGGCCTGCGGCCTGAGCGAGACGACGGTCCGCCGCCGGATCGACCGCTTGGAGGCCCGCTCGGGCCTGCACTACATGGTCAAGCTCGCGCCCCGGTACACGTCCCGCCCTCTGCTCGGCTTCCTGTACCTGAACGTGCCTCCGGAGCAGGTCACTCAGACCGCCGCGACCGTGCTGCGCCAGCGCGGCACCCGCCACGTGTCGTCCGTGACGGGCCCGCACAACCTCCTGGTCTGCGCCTGGCTGCGCTCCCCCGCCCAGCTCGCCGAGTACGCCGAGCGGTTGACCCGCGCGGTCCCGGCGGTCCGGGTCACCGAGACGACCCTGGCCCTGCGCATCCAGAAGCTGGGCGGGCAGATCCTGGCGCCGGACGGGACGCGGGAGCGGTTCGTGGCCCCGGACCTGTGGGGGACGGACCCGCACGCCCGGTGAGCGAGGCCCGCCGCTACGACTGCGCGTCCGCGGGCGGCGCGTCCCCCGGGTTCACGACCCGCGCGAGGAACGAACGGGTGCGCTCGTGGCGGGGGTTGCCCAGGACCTCGTCCGGGCTGCCCTCCTCGACGACCACGCCGTCGTCCATGAACACGACGCGGTCCGCGACCTCGCGGGCGAAGCCCATCTCGTGGGTGACGACCAGCATCGTCATGCCCTCGTCGGCGAGCGAGCGCATCACGCCGAGCACATCGCCGACGAGTTCCGGGTCGAGCGCGCTGGTCGGCTCGTCGAACAGCATCAGCTCGGGCCCCATCGACAGGGCGCGGGCGATGGCCACCCGCTGCTGCTGGCCGCCCGACAGCTGGGCCGGGTAACCGGCCTCCTTGTCGGCGAGGCCGACGCGTTCGAGGTTCGCGCGCGCCGTCCGCTCCGCCTCGGCCCGGTCGCGGCCGAGGACCCGGCGCTGCGCGATGGTGAGGTTCTCCAGGACGTTCAGGTGCGGGAAGAGGTTGAACTGCTGGAAGACCATGCCGATCCGGCGGCGTACGCGGTCGATGTCGAGGTCGGGGTCCGTGAGGTCGGCGCCTGCCACCACCACGCGTCCGGACGTGGGCTCCTCCAGCAGGTTGGCGCAGCGCAGCAGGGTGGACTTGCCGGATCCCGAGGGGCCGATGACGCAGACCACCTCGCCCTGCGCGACGGTGAAGTCCACCCCGCGCAGCACCTCCAGGTCGCCGAAGGACTTGTGCAGTCCCTGGATCTCGATGGCCGCGGTCATGCCTGTGTCCTCGTCCTCGGTGCCGTTCGGTGCGTCCTTGGTGTCATGTGCCACGCCCCGCTCACCTGGCCTTCGCGTGCCGCGCCTCTAGGCGGCGCACCAGATAGCCCAGGGGGACGGTGACGAGCAGATAGCACAGGCCCGCGACGAAGATGGGCGTGCTGTTGGCGGTCTCGCCTGCCAGGTCCCGGCCGAACTTGGTGAGTTCGCGGGTCTCCAGGGAGACACCGAGGAAGAGGACGAGCGAGGAGTCCTTGAACAGCAGGACCAGTTCGTTGGTGAGCGGCGGCACGATGATGCGGAAGGCCTGCGGGATGACGATCGAGCGCATCGCCAGGGTCCGCGACATGCCGAGCGTGCGCGCGGCCTCCATCTGGCCGCGGGGCACGGCCTGGATGCCGGCCCTGATCGTCTCGGCCATGTACGCGGCGGCGACCAGGCCGAGCGCGATGGCCACCTGCCCGTAGACGCCGCCGGGCAGGGCGGTGCCGGGGAAGGCGAGCGGCACGCCGACGCCGATGAAGATGAAGATCAGCAGGGCGGGCAGGCCACGGAAGAACTCGATGTAGATCGAGGCGAGCCACCGGTAGGGGGCCACCGACGACAGCCGCATCAGGGCGATGACCAGGCCGAGCACGAGGCCGACGACGAACCCGGTGAGGGTGTAGATCACCGTGTTGACCAGCGCGGTCGTGATCAGGTCCGGGAACATCCGGCGGGCCACGGACGGTTCGAGGAACTGGCGCTGGAGCTGCCCCCAGTCGGCGAGCGTCGCGACGAGCAGCACCGCGACGGCGAGGACCACGTACTGGACGACGCGCGTCACCTTGCGCCTGCGGCGCGGCGACATGCGCATGCGCGGTGTGGCATCACCCCCTGAACCGCCGTCCACCGAAGGTGTCTTGACGGTGCTCATTTAGCGGCCCCGTCCTTCGGCATCGGGCCGATCCACTGCTCGTAGAGCTTCTTGTACGTGCCGTCCTTCTTGGCCTGTCCGATCGCCTTGTTGACCGCGGCGAGCAGCTTCGGGTTGCCGCCCTTCTTCACGGCGAAGCCGTACTCCTCGCCGGTGGGGACGGTGCCGACGAGGACGAACTTGTCCTTGACCGCGGAGTCCTTCAGCCAGTTCTGGACGACCGGGTAGTCCTGGACGAGGACGTCGACCTGCCCGGTGCGCAGCCCGTTGAGCTCGGCGTCGGAGCTCTCGAAGGACTGCGAGTCGACGCCCTTCTTGTGGGCCAGGTCCTCGCCGGTGGTGGCGGCCTGGGAGCCCAGCTTCAGCTTGCTGCCCTTGATGTCGTCGAGGCTCTTCGCGTCGACCCCCTTGCGGGCGAGCAGCGCCTGGTCGGCGTCGAAGTAGGGGTCGGAGAAGTCGAGGTTCTGCTTGCGCTCGGGCGTGATGGTCATGCCGGCCGCGGCGACGTCGCACAGGCCCGCGTTGAGGTCGGCCCCGGTCTTGATGGTCTCGAAGGACTTGTCGATGATGTCCTGCTTCACCCCGAGCTGCTTGGCCACGAGGTCCATCAGGGAGACGTCGAAGCCGACGACCTTTCCGTTCTTCTCCGACTGGAACGGCGCGTACGGCAGGTGCGTGCAGGTGGTCAGCTTGCCCTTGTGGACCAGCTTCACCCCGCCCGCGGTCGTCGTGACATCGGCGCTCTTGCTGCACGAGGTCGTCAGGGCCACGAGGCAGGCCGCGGCGGCGATCGGGACACAGCGGCGGGCGAGGCGTGCGGTTGAAGTCACGGGGCTTCCCTGGGACATGGAGGAGCGGGCGGTGCCCGGCACGGGCGGCCGAGAGCACGTCGGTCCGGACTGCGGGACCGGCACTGACCTCGGTAAACATGAGGTTCGGACACACTGTCGCACGGGCGCGGCAAGGTCTACATCGTATTTCTTTGGTCACCCCAAGAAACGGTTACCGATCTTGACTTGCGGGATGAACCCCATAGCTTGTACGCATGTTTGACTCGCGGCACATCCAGACGTTCGCCGAGGTCGTGCGCACGGGCTCCTATGCGGCGACGGCGCGGGACCTCGGGTACACGCAGCCCGCCATCAGCCAGCAGATGAAGGCGCTCGAACGCGCCGCCGGCACGCCGCTGTTCGTCCGGGCGGGGCGCGGTCTGCGGCTCACGGACGCCGGGCAGCTACTGGCCCGGCACGCCACGGGCATCCTCAGCTCCATCGAGACGGCGCACGGCCAGTTGAAGGCGATCACCCGCCTGGAGTCGGGGCGGATCCGCGTCTGCGCCTTCCCCGCCGCCAACGCCACCCTGCTCCCGGCGACCGTCGCCCGCGTCGCCGCGGCCCATCCGGGCATCCGCGTCGAGCTGTTGGAGGAGGAGCCGCCCGACTCACTGCGCGCGCTGCGCGAGGGACGGTGCGATCTGACACTCGCCTTCTCACCGGGGAACGCCGGCGAGCACGGCAGCGAGGAGGGGCTGGTCGAGTTGCCGCTGCTCGACGATCCGCTGATGGCGCTGCTCCCGGTCGGCCACGCCCTCGCCGGCAACGGCCGCGTGGAGCTGGTGCAGTTGGAGCGGGAGCGCTGGATAGCCGGGTGCCGACGATGCCGGGGCCACCTCGTCGCCGCCTGCGCGGCGGCGGGCTTCGCGCCGGACATCGCCTTCACCACCGACGACAACCTCGCGGTGCAGGAACTGGTGGCCGCCGGGGCGGGCGTCGCTCTGGTGCCCGGCATGACACTGCCTCTCCTGCGGCACACCGACGTCGTGGCCCTCCCGCTCGCCCCTGCGGGCGGCCGCCGCGTCTCGGCCTTCGTCCTCGAAGGACACGAGACGGCTCCGGTCACCGCGCTGCTGCTGCGGACGCTGAGCGAGACGGCGGCGTAGCGGGTCCGCTCTTCTGGCAAAGTGTGTCGCCGGACGATCAGTTCACACTGCACCCACCACGCCGAGGAGCCGTCGCGATGAGCCGCCGCACGTCCAGACAACGAGTCGCCACCCTGTCCGCCCTGGTGTGTCTCCTGAGTCTGACCGCCGCCGCGCCCGCCGCGCCGTCGGCCACCCAGCAGTCCGCCAAGAAGCAGCCGGTCAGCCTGCTCGACTCGGTCCCCAAGTCCGGCGTGCTGCGTGTGTGCACGACCGGCGACTACAAGCCGTTCACGTACAAGGACCCCGAGGACGGCTCGTACAGCGGCATCGACATCGACATGGCGAAGGACCTCGCGAAGAGCCTGGACGCCAAGGCCCGGTGGGTGGACACCACATGGGCGAATCTGTCGAGCGACCTGGCGGCCGGGAAGTGCGACGTCGCCGTCGGCGGTGTCTCGATCACGCTGCCGCGCGCCCGCCAGGTGTACTTCAGCGAGCCGACCCGCGAGGACGGCAAGACGCCGATCGTGCGCTGCGCGGACAAGGACAAGTACCAGACGCTCAAGGACATCGACCAGGCCGGGACGACCGTCGTCGTCAACCCCGGTGGCACGAACGAGCAGTTCGCCCGCGCGAACATCAAGCAGGCCACCATCAAGCTCCACCCGGACAACCGCACGATCTTCGACGAGATCGTGGCGGGCCGGGCGGACGTGATGATGACGGACGCGAGCGAGACGCTCTACCAGTCCAAGCTCCACCCCGAGCTGTGCTCGATCCACCCCGACAAGCCGTTCTCGTTCGCGGAGAAGGCGTACGCGACACCGCGCGGCGACCGCGACTTCCACGAGTACGTGAACCAGTTCGTGCACCTGACGACGCACGACGGCACGTACAAGAAGTACGAGTCGGAGTGGCTGAGTTGAGCCCCGGACGGCTCAGAGGATGACGGGTGTGAGGTCGGGGCCCGCCCCGCCCTCGTACGCGTCCTCGTACGCGTCCTCGTCGAACGGGTACAGCGGGCGCTCCACCCGGTGGTGTCCCAGGCGCAGCAGGTCCTGGTCGACGCCGCCGGGGGTGAGCGCGAGCAGCCAGTCGGCGGCCATGTCGTGCAGCTCCGGCTCCAGGTAGCCGATCTTGACGACGACCACGTCGTACGTCCGCGGGTCGATGCCGAGGCCGCCCTCGGCAGGGCCCGTGAAGTCGGCGAGGGTGTGGAACGGCTTGCGGCGCTCGACGAGGATCACGGTAAGGCCGCCGACGCGGACGGCCGCCATGTCGACACCGCGGTCGTACGCCCCGCCCTCCGCGCGGTCCTTCTGGTCGGCCGCGCGCTGCAACGCCTCGACGGTGCCGGTGAGTTCGTAGGGACCGCCGTGATTCGCGTCGACCTTGCCGCCGACGGAGAGCGTCACCTCGGCGCCCACCCCGGCCTCGAAGCAGCGGGCGACGGCGACCGGGTCGGTGATGCCCGGGTGCACGGCCGTGACCTTCCCCGTGCGGATCGCGTCGTTCTCCAGCAGCTTGCCCAGCATGTACGCGAGGTCGCCCGCGCCGCCCGCCGTCGGGTTGTCGCCGGAGTCGCTGATGAGGAACGGCCGCTTGTCGGAGGCGACGGCCTTGTCGACGCACTCCTCTGCCCTGCCGGTCGGGCCGACGAAGAGGAAGTCCTTGCGGGCGTCCCAGTAGCGGCGGGCCAGCGACTCGGCTTCCTGCGCGGCCAGTTCGGCGTCCTCGCCGGTGACGACGATGGCCGCCTTGCAGCGCGGCTCGTCGGCCCAGGCGTAGCCGACCCACATGGCCGCGTCGAGGATGCCGTCCTTCTGCTCGATGTCGGCGAGCGAGGCGTAGAGGGACTTGGCGGGCTCCAGGCGGGTGCTGGTCTTCTCGCCGGGCAGCAGCACCGGGACCTGGACCCAGGCGCGGTGCGGGCGGGCGCCCTCGCGCAGGCAGTGCACGAGATTGCGGGCGGCGCGTTCGCGGGTGTCCCAGGCGTCCTCGTGCGGGGCGAGGCGGTGCGCGGTGAGCAGGTCGATGGGCTCGGCGAAGCGGCGGGAGACGTTGCCGTGCAGGTCCATGCCGGTGGAGATCATCGGGCGGCCCTGCGCCGGGTCGTCCGGGGTGCCGTTGTGGTCGAGCGCCGCGCGGACCGCCTCGGTGAGGTCGCCCTCGGCGTCGGTGAGGCCGATGACGCTCATGGCGCCGTGGATGTCGTAGACGAGACCGTCGAGCGGGCCCGCCTCCCGTATGCGGGTGACGAGTTCGTTCTTGAGGATCAGGTACGACTCGGCCTCCACCGGGCCGCCGGGCAGCGACGTCGCGTGCAGCAGCGGCACCCACTCGACGTGCTCAGCGAGGTCGGAGTCGGGCCGCGTCCACGTATAGCGGTCGAGGAGATCCTGGCCGCGCGTCTGCCGGAAGTCGTCGGCGGTGGAGCGGTGCGGGCAGAACGTGGACGACTCGATGCCGATGCCGCCGATGCCGATGCGCAGGCGGCGGCCGGTGATCGGGGTGGTGCTCGTCATGCGTGGACGCTCTCTTCCTTAAGGGCGGTGGCGGTGGACGACAGGTTCTGGTGCAGCGCCGTGAGGCCCGCGCCGAGCAGGCCCGCGTCGCGGCCCGCGGCCGTCGTGGTGATCTCCAGGTCCGCCGTGGCGAGCGGCAGACAGCGCTCGTAGAGCACGCCGCGGATGGCGGCCACGAGGGGTTCGGCGGTGGCGAGGACGCCGCCGATGGCGACGGCCCGCGGGTTGAAGAAGTTCACGACGACGGAGAGCACGGTCCCGATGTGCCGTCCGGCGGCCCGTACGAGGGTGGTGGCGACGGGGTCCCCGTCGGCGACGAGCCGGAGCAGCTCGGTGGTGTTCGCCACCTCGACGCCCCGCGCCGCGAGTTCGCGGATGAGGGCGGCGCCGCTCGCGACGGTCTCCAGGCAGCCGATGTTCCCGCAGGAGCAGGGCCGCTCGCCGGCCTCCTCGACGCGGACGTGGCTGATGTCTCCGGCACTTCCGTTGGCACCGTCGTGCGGGCGGCCCGCGACGATGACGCCGCTGCCGATGCCGCGTCCCGCCTTCACGACGACCATGTGGTCGAGTTCGGGCCGGGAGGTGCGGTGCTCGCCGACCGCCATCATCGTGGCGTCGTTGGCGACGGTCACCGGCATGCCGAGCCGCTCGGTGAGGACGTCGCGCAGCGGGTAGCGGTGCCAGCCCGGCATCCGCGAGGGGCTGAGCACGCGGCCGTCCGCCGGGTCGACGGGACCCGGGAAGGAGACGCCGAGCGCGCGCACGGTCCGCCCCGACTCGCGCTGCTTCTCGGCGAGTCGGGCCACCTGGGCGCAGAGCCAGTCGACGGCGGACTCGGGGCCCGCGGTGATGTCGTGCGGCAGGTCGACGGCGTCGTGCACGGCCGCGCCGAGGTCGACGGCGCCGAGCCGCGCGTGCCGGCTGCCGAGGTCGGCGGCGAGCGCGACGCCGCCCTGCGCCTTGACCCGCAGCAGCCGGGGCCTGCGCCCGCCGCGCGAGGCGCCCTCGCCGGACTCGGTGAGCACGCCCTGGGCCACCAGCTCCTGCACGCGCAGCGAGACGGTGGAGGGCGCGAGGCCCAGTTCCCTGACGAGGTCGGCGCGGGAGGAGGCGGCTCCGGACGAGACGAGCCGGAGTATGTGCCGGGCCGAACCCGGCTCGCCTTCGTTCGCGGTGTCCGTCATCCGGTCCCCCTGGAGACTTACTTCGGTTAGTTCGTTCGAGGTCGGACCGAACACTAACCACTGACGAACCAAGTCCGCCAGGCCCCACCGATTTTGAACTACTTTCCGAATGAACCTATTGACTTGCTTCGAACGGTCGACTTAGCGTTCGGGCGCCCCTCGTCGAATCTTCACACGGGGCCGGATCCCGTCCCCTTGGAGGCCCTTCGGCATGCGTTCCCTCAGGTCAAAGGCGTCCGCGGCGCTCGCCCTCGCGGCGGCGCTCGTAGCGCTCACCGGCTGTACGCACGAGGCCGGCAGCATCGCCATGGGCCGCACGGGCGGCACTCCCGTCGAGGGCGGCACGGCCACCATGGCCCTGCCGCCCGCGGCGACCCCCAACTGGATCTTCCCGATCGGCGCCCCCGGTTACGGCGCCTCCTACAACTACGCGATCCTGAGCCAGCTCTTCACTCCCGTGTACGACGCCGTGCAGGAGAAGGGCGAACTGGTCACCCACGGCCCGAGCACGCTGGGCCTGGAGCCGAAGTACAGCGACGGCAACAAGACGGTCACCGTGCCGCTGCGCAAGAGCAGCACGTGGTCCGACGGAACCGAAGTGACCTCGCGCGACCTCGAGTTCTGGTTCAACCTCGTCAAGGCGAACAAAGTCGACTGGGGCAGCTACTCGGTCGGCACCATGCCGGACAACGTGAAGAAGTTCGAGGTCGTCGACGACCACACGGTGCGGCTCCACCTGGACCGGGCGTACAACCCGGACTGGTTCACGGCGAACCAGCTCTCCCTCATGCGCGCCATGCCCCAGCACGCCTGGGACGCCAAGAAGGACGGCGGCGAGGTCGGCGACTTCGACCGCACCACGAAGGGCGCCAAGGCGGTCTTCGCCCGGCTCACGCAGCACGCCAAGAGCCTCGGCTCGTACGGCAGCGACCCGCTGTGGAAGACCGTCAACGGGCCCTGGAAGCTGGCCGGCTGGCAGGACAACGGGCAGGTGACGCTCGTCCCGAACGAGAAGTACACGGGCCCCAAGTCGGAGCGCCCGCACCTCGACAAGGTCGTCTTCAAGCCGTTCACCACCGCCGACTCCGAGTACAACGTGCTGCGTTCCGGTGGCGTCGACTACGGCTACATCCCGCCGTCGGTGATGGCGCAGAAGGAGAAGTTCGAGGACAAGGGGTACCGCGTCGACCCGTGGGAGGGCTGGGCGGCCACCTACATCGTCTACAACTTCAACTCCACGCACGCGGGCCCGGAGATGAACCAGCTCTACATCCGGCAGGCGATGCAGCACCTCGTCGACCAGAAGGCGATGAGCAAGGTCATCTGGCAGGGCAGCGCGACCTCGACGCTCGGCCCGGTCCCGGTCACGCCGAAGAGCCAGTACCTGTCGAAGAAGATGGCGCACAACCAGTACCCGTTCTCCGTCTCCAAGGCCAGGTCGCTGCTGTCGGCGCACGGCTGGAAAACGGTCGACGGCACGGCGCGCTGCGTACGGCCCGGCACCGGCGACGACGAGTGCGGCAAGGGCATCGGGAAGAACGACCCGCTGACCCTCACCCTGCTCTCGCAGTCCGGATCGACCGAGACGACGAACATGATGCAGGAGCTCAAGTCGTCGCTCAGCAAGGCCGGTATCGACCTCAGCGTGCGCCAGCAGCCGCTGAACTCCGTGCTCGGCAACTCCGTCCCGTGCAAGGCGAAGGACCCCGGCTGCACCTGGGACATGTCCTTCTTCGGCACGGCGGGCAGCTGGTACTACCCGCTCAACCCGAGCGGCGAGCAGCTCTTCTCCACCGGAGCCTCCTCCAACTTCGGCAACTACAGCGACAAGAAGGCCGACAGCCTCATCCGCGCCGTGCAGTACGCGCCCGACATGAAGGCCGTCCATGAGTACGGCGAGTACCTGGCGAAGCAGCTACCGGTGATGTGGATGCCGAACCCCGCGTACCAGGTGTCGGTGATCCGTAACGATCTGCGCGGCGTCGAGCAGAACCCGACCGTGACGTTCGCACCGTCGCACTGGTACTTCGTCAAGGACTCCAAGAACGTCAAGAACGTCAAGAAGGGAGCCGATCAGTGACCGGCTTTCTGGTCAAGCGTTTCCTTCAGGCGCTCGTCGTCCTGTTCCTCGTCTCGATCATCGTCTTCACCCTGCTGCACCTGCTGCCGGGCGGCCCCGCCCGCGCGATCCTCGGCCCCAAGGGCACCCCGCAGCAGATCGAGCACTTCAACCACGTGCAGGGCTACGACCGTTCGCTGCCGACGCAGTACCTGATGTACCTCAAGCGTCTGGTGACGGGTGACCTCGGCGAGTCGTACAAGCTCAACTCGCCGGTGCTCGACCTGCTCACCCAGCGCCTGCCGAAGACGCTCCTGCTCACCTTCATGTCGACGGTGCTCGCGGTGGTCATCGCGGTGCCGCTCGGTCTCCTTCAGGCGGTGCGGCGCGGCAAGGCGTCCGACTACGCGCTGACCGGCCTCGCGTTCCTGATGTACGCGACGCCCGTGTTCTTCCTCGGCCTCATCATGATCATCCTGTTCGCGCAGGTGCTGCCGATCTTCCCGGCGGAGGCCCCGCAGGGCGAGACGATCGGGCAACTGCTCGGCGACATATCCGGGTTGATCCTCCCCGTCGTGACCATGGCGTTCGGGATCGTGGCGATGTTCAGCCGCTACATGCGCTCGGCGGTCCTCGACAACCTCACCGAGGAATACGTGCGCACGGCCATGGCGAAGGGCCAGTCGAGCCGCCGGATCATGGTCAAGCACGTGCTGCGCAACGCCCTGATCCCGCTCGCCACCCTGCTCGGCCTCTACCTCCCGACCCTGTTCAGCGGCGCCCTCGTCGTCGAGTCGATGTTCAACTACCCCGGTATGGGGCTGCTGTTCTGGAACGCCGCACAGGGTTCGGACTTCCCCGTCCTCCTCGGCGTGACCCTCGTCGTCGGCATCGCGACCGTCCTCGGCTCGCTGCTCACCGACATCCTGTACGCCGTCCTCGACCCGCGGATCCGGAGCGTGTCATGACCACCACTGTGACGACCTCTGCCATACCCGGGCAGGAGGAGGCCGCGCAGGCCACGCCCTCGCTGGCCCGCCGCACCCTGCGCGTGTTCACGGGCAACAAGCTGGCCCTGAGCGGCGTCATCCTGCTCGCGCTGCTCCTGGCCTTCTGCTACCTGGGCCCGCTGGTCCACCCGACCGAGCAGATCCACACCGACCTGTCCCGTGCGAACCTGACGCCGGGCACGTCCGGCCACCTCCTGGGCACCACCGACCTCGGCTACGACATGGTGGGCCGGCTCATGGTCGCGGGGCAGACGTCCCTGGAGATCGGCCTGGCGGCGGGCCTGTTGGCGACCCTGTTCGGCACCGTGTACGGCGCCGTCGCCGGATACTTCGGCGGCTGGGTCGACGCGACGATGATGCGGATCACCGACGCCGCGCTCGCCATCCCGGCGATGTTCCTGCTCGTGGTCGTCGCCGCGATCATCACGCCCAGCAAGGGCATCCTGATCCTCATCATCGCGGGCGTCGCCTGGCTCTCCCCCGCCCGCCTGGTGCGCGGCGAGGCGCTGTCCCTGCGCAACCGGGAGTACGTACAGGCGATGCGGATGATGGGCGGTGGCGGCGCCCGCGCCGTCTTCAAGCACATCGTCCCGAACGCCATCGGCACGGTCATCGTCAACTGCACGTTCCAGATCGCCGACGCCATCCTCTACGTCAGCTACCTGGCCTTCCTCGGCCTGTCGATCCCGCCGCCCTCCGCCGACTGGGGCTCGATGCTGTCCGCCGGCATCACCTACACGCAGAACGGCTACTGGTGGCTGATCTTCCCGCCGGGCATCGCGATCGTCCTGGTCGTCGCCGCGTTCAACTTCATCGGCGACGGACTGCGCGACGCGTTCGAAGTACGGCTGCGCAAGTAGCGCTCACGTGGGACAAGGCAACGCAAGGGACCGAGGAAAGCTGACATGACCGAGCCTCTGCTCAGGATCGAAGACCTGCGCGTCGACATCTCCACGCGCGACCGCACCGTTCACGCCCTCGACGGCGTCTCGCTCGAACTGGCGCCGGGGGAAGCACTCGGCATCGTCGGCGAGTCCGGCTGCGGAAAGACCATGACGGCGCTCAGCGTCCTCGGCCTGCTGCCGCCCGGCGGCGAGGTGACCGGCGGACGCATCATGTTCGAAGGGCAGGACCTGGCGGCGGCGTCCGCCCCGGTCCTCCAGGACGTGCGCGGCAACACCATCGGCATGGTGTTCCAGGACCCGCTGACCTCCCTGAACCCGACGATGACGATCGGCGCGCAGGTCGCGGAGCCGCTGCTGCTGCACCGGGACGTGTCGAAGAAGGAGGCGTGGGCGCGCGCCGAGGAGACGCTGCGCCTCGTCGGCATGCCGCAGCCGGCCGAGCGGATGAAGGCGTATCCGCACCAGCTGTCCGGCGGCATGCGCCAGCGCGTCGCCATCGCCATGGCCCTGGTCTGCGAGCCGAAGCTGCTGATCGCGGACGAGCCGACGACGGCACTCGACGTGACGACGCAGCACCAGATCCTGGAGCTCATCGACGGTCTGCGCGAGCGGCTCGGCATGGCGATGATCCTGGTCACGCACGACCTCGGCGTCATCGCGAACCGGGTCGACAAGGTGGCCGTGATGTACGCGGGCCAGGTGGCTGAACAGTCCGATGTACGCGGCCTGTTCGCCCGCCCCCGGCACCGCTACACGGAGGCGCTGTTCGCGGCGCTGCCCGAACGCGCGGCGGACAACGAGACGGAGCTGCACACCATCCCCGGCCTGCCGCCGAGCCTGACGGTGCGGCCCACGGGGTGCCGGTTCGCGCCGCGCTGCCTGTTCGCGACGGACGACTGCCGGACGCTGGAGCCGTTCCTCGAAGAGGACGAGGCTCAGGGCGCGGACCACCGGTTCGCGTGCTTCCACCCGGTGCCGCACGAGACGGACGCCGGCACACCGGACGAGGTGATCGCACCGGCCCCGATCCCGACGCAGCCGGCCCCCGGCGACGTCCTGGTCGAACTGGACACGCTGGTCAAGGAGTTCCCGCTCAAGGGCGGCCCGTTCTCGCGCAGCAAGGGCACGGTCAGCGCGGTCGGCGGGGTGTCGCTGAGCATCCGCAAGGGCGAGACGTTCGGCATGGTCGGCGAGTCCGGCTGCGGCAAGACGACGCTCGGCCGGATCGTGGCGGGCCTGGAGGAGCCGACGGCGGGTTCCGTACGTTTCGGGGGCCGGGACCGCGCCGAACTGTCGCGCGCGGAACGGCGCGCGCACCGCCGCGACGTCCAGCTGATGTTCCAGGACTCGACGGCGGCGATGGACCCGCGGATGCGGGTCGGCGAGATCCTGCGCGAGCCACTGGTCATCCAGGGCGTCGGCGACAAGGCCGAGCAGGAGAAGCTGATCGGCGAACTCCTCGACGCGGTGGGCCTGCCGCGCGGCGCGGTGCACCGCTACCCGCACGAGTTCTCCGGCGGCCAGCGGCAACGGCTCGGCCTGGCACGGGCGTTGACGCTCTCCCCCGACCTGGTGGTGGCGGACGAGCCGGTGTCGGCGCTCGACGTGTCGGTCCAGGCGCAGATCCTGAACCTCATGCGGGAGTTGCAGCGCGAACGCGGCCTCACCTACCTGTTCATCTCGCACGACCTGGCGGTGGTCCGCTATCTCGCGGACACGGTCGGCGTGATGTACCTGGGCAAGCTGGTGGAGGTGGGCCCCGCCGAGCAGGTCTACGCACACCCGCTCCACCCCTACACGCGTGGTCTGCTCGACACGGTGAACGTGCCGGATCCGGAGGCGGCCGCCGTCGGCACCCCGCTGACCGGCGAGACCCCGTCGGCGGCGAAGCCCCCGTCGGGCTGCCGGTTCCGCACGCGGTGCCCCGTCGCGCAGGACGTCTGCGCGACGACGGAGCCGCCGGTCTCGACGCCGGACTCGGCGGATCACCGGGTCGCGTGCCACTTCCCGCTGGCGGTGCCGACACCGGCCTGACCTGCGGCGATGGTCCACGCGGGGGCCGTTGTCAGTGGTGGGGTGCAGACTGACCGATACCTGGAGACAACGACGTTTCGGAAGGTATCGGCATGACTGACGTACTACTGGCAGTAGGCACCCGCAAGGGCCTCTTCCTGGGCCGCAAGCGCATGGGCGGCTCGGGCCCCGGCTCGGCGTCCTTCGAGTTCGACGCGAGCCCGTACTTCAACGCGCAGGCGGTGTACTCGGTCGCCATCGACACCCGCGGGGAGCGACCACGGCTCCTCGCGGGCGGCGACAGCGCGCACTACGGCCCGTCGGTCTTCCACTCGGACGACCTGGGCCGCACCTGGACCGAGCCGTCCAAGCCGGCCGTCAAGTTCCCCGAGTTCACCGGGACTTCGCTGGAGCGGGTGTGGCAGCTGCACCCGTCGGCCTCAGAGCCGGACGTGGTGTACGCGGGCACGGAACCGGCGGCGCTGTACCGCTCGGAGGACCGGGGCGAGACGTTCGAGCTGTGCCGCCCGCTGTGGGAGCACCCCACGCGTTCGCAGTGGGTGCCGGGCGGCGGCGGAGAGGGCCTGCACACGATCCTGACGGACGAGCGGGACCCGCGCGCGGTGACGGTGGCGGTCTCCACGGCGGGGGTCTTCCGCACGGCGGACGGCGGCGAGAGCTGGGACCCGGCCAACTCCGGGGTGGCCGCGGTCTTCCTCCCGGACCCGAACCCCGAGTTCGGCCAGTGCGTGCACAAGGTGACGCGGGACGCCGCCGACCCCGACCGCCTCTATCTGCAGAACCACTGGGGCGTGTACCGGAGCGACGACGGCGGCGGAAAGTGGCTCGACATCGGCGAGGGCCTCCCCTCGACCTTCGGCTTCGCCGCGGCCGCGCACCCGCACCGCGGCGACACGGCGTACATCTTCCCCATCACCGCGGACATCGACCGCGTCCCTGCCGACCACCGATGTCGCGTCTACCGCACCCAGGACGCCGGCACCACCTGGGAACCCCTCACCCACGGCCTCCCGGCGGACGACCACTACGGCACGGTCCTCCGCGACGCCCTGTGCACGGACGACAACGACCCGGCGGGCGTCTACTTCGGCAACCGCAACGGCGAGGTGTACGCGTCCGCCGACGACGGCGACACGTGGGAGCAGGTGGCGTCGCATCTGCCGGATGTGCTGTGTGTGCGGGCGGCGCTGGTGGGGTGACGCACGGGCTGCCGCACGGGGCCGGGGGCTGATCCACTCAGCTCCCGGAACCTCCCACTTGACTCGGTTGGGCGCTGTCGAGGCGGTACCAGACCGTGGCGTCCGGAGGCAGGAGCCGGGCCGTGGCCGGGAGAGGCAGGCTGGTGAGGGACGGAGGTCCGGAGGGGATGTCCGGCAGGAGCGCCGGTTCGGGGGACGGGTTGGTGACGCAGCGCAGTGAGCCGACCGTGAAGTCGAGTACGGGGTCGGCCTCGGCGGAGTGCCAGGTGATGTCCGTGTCCGCGGTGAGGAGGGTGCGGCGCTGGGTGATGGCTTCGCGGTAGAGGGCCAGGGAGCTGGTGGGGTCGGCCTGTTGGGCCTCCACCGAGAGGGCGGCGAAGGTCGCGGGCTGGGGCAGCCAGGGGGCGGCCGGGCCGAAGCCGTACGAGGGGCCCGTGCGCTCCCAGGGGATCGGGACGCGGCATCCGTCGCGGCCCTTGCGGGCGCCGGCCGAGCGGTGGCGGACCGGGTCGCGCAGGGCCTCGTCGGGGAGGTCGGCGACTTCGGGGAGGCCCAGTTCCTCGCCTTGGTAGAGGTAGGCGGCACCGGGGAGGGCGAGGAGCAGGAGGGCTGCGGCGCGGGCGCGGCGTGCCGCGAGGGCCGGCGGTACGCAGGGCTCCGTGCCGCCCGACCGCAGCCAGGCCTCGATGTCGGTGCCGGACGGCAGGGCGAGGCGGGAGGCGTGGCGTACGACGTCGTGGTTGGAGAGGACCCACGTGGGGGTCGCGCCGACCTCGACGGCGAGGGTGAGGGAGCGGTCGATCGTCGCCCGCAGCGTCGCGCCGTGCCAGTCGGCGCCGAGGAAGTCGAAGTTGAACGCCTGGTGGAGTTCGTCGGGGCGTACGTACTGGCCGCGGCGGTCGAGGGCCGCCCAGGATTCGGCGACGGTGACGCGGGGCGGCTCGTAGGCATCGGTGACGGCGCGGAAGCCGCGCAGCAGGTCGTGCACCTCGTCGCGGTCCCAGAACGGGTGCTTGCCGTGCCAGCCGTCGCCCACGATGCGGTGGTGCACCTGGTCGGGGCCGAGGTCGCGGAGTGGTTCGGCGAGGTCCTTGGCCATGCCGTGGGCGACGTCGAAGCGGAAGCCGTCCACGCCGCGGTCGAGCCAGAAGCGCAGGACGTCGTGGAACTCGGCGACGACCTCGGGGTGGTTCCAGTCGAGGTCGGGCTGGGTGGCGTCGAAGAGATGGAGGTACCACTGGCCGTCGGGCACGCGGGTCCAGGCGGGGCCGCCGAAGACGGACTGCCAGTCGGTGGGCGGCCGGGTGCCGTCCTCGCCCCGGCCGTCGCGGAAGACGTAGCGGGCGCGGGCCGGGCTGCCGGGGCGTGAGGCGAGGGCCTGCTGGAACCACGTGTGCTGGTCGGAGGTGTGGTTGGGGACGATGTCGATGATGACGCGCAGGCCCAGTTCGTGGGCGCGGGCGAGGAGTTCGTCGGCGTCGGCGAGGGTGCCGAAGCGGGGGTCGATGTCGCGGTGGTCGGCGACGTCGTAGCCGCCGTCGCGCATCGGGGACCGGTAGAAGGGGGTGAGCCATACGGCGTCCGCACCGAGGTCGGCGACATGGGACAGGCGGGCGGTGATGCCGGGGAGGTCACCGATGCCGTCGCCGTCGCTGTCGGCGAAGCTGCGGACGTAGATCTGGTAGATGACGGCGGAGCGCCACCAGGCGTCGTCCGGGTTCACGGGGTGTCTCCCTTCCGGCCAAGCAGGGTGGCCAGTTGGGCGGTGCCGGAGCGCGGCGACGTGAGGACGGGCACACCGAGCGCGTCCTTCGGCAGTGCGGCGAGCGCGTTCGCCATCGATGCCTGGGCGAGGACAAGGACGTCGTGGTCTGCGGCGAGCCGCTGGGCCTGTGCGGCGATGATCCGGTCGTGGCGGTCCTGGTCGCCGCCGGTCCGCGCCTCGTACGCGCCGGGACAGGCGGTGGTGGTGAGGGTGATGTCCCGGCCCTGGTCGGTGGCCGCGCGGCGCACCAGGTCCGCGGTGGGTGTGAGCGTCGAGTCGAGGGTGGCGAGGACGGCGATGCGGTTGCCGGTGCGGACGGCTTCGGCGGCCATGGGTTCGTCGACGCGCAGCACCGGGATCCCGGCGAGCGGTCGGGCCTGTTCGGCGAACGGGCCGACGGACGAGCAGGTGACGAGGACGGCGTCGGCACCGGCCGCCTCGGCCTGCTGGACGTAGGCGGCGAGCCGGGCGGCGGTGCGGGGCAGCGGCCCGTGGTCGATGGTGTCGGCAAGCAGGCTCTCGTCGACGACGTGGTACGGGCGTGTGTGCGGGGCGAGTTCGCGCAGCAGTGGATCGAAGGTGGCGGGCAGTCCCGCGACGGTGTGCAGGACGCAGACGCGTGGGGTGCGGGCGCTCATGCGGAGGCCTCCTCGCGAGTGGCGGCCTCGCGACTGGCGGCCTCGCCGTCGCGTGCCGCGGTCGTGTCCCACCAGGGGCGCCCGTGGGTGTCCACGATGTCGCCGAGGCGGCGGAGCCGGTCCGTGCTGGGGCCGCGGAGCGCCGCGTCGCGGTCGCCGGTGAGGGCGTCGGTCCACAGGGCGCGGCCCGCGAGGAAGCCGGAGGCTCCGGCGCGGCACGCGGCCTCGACGGCGGCCGGGAAGTCGGCGGCGGTGACGCCCTGGGAGAGGACGACCCACGGCACGTCGACGACCGCGTCGATGCGGGCGGACTGTTCGGTGAGGTGGGCGAGGGAGCCGACGCCGCCGTCCGGGACCTGGCACTTGTACAACGAGGGCCGCAGTGGGGCGAGTTCGATGGCGGCCTCGACGATGGCGTCGTTGAGGACGAAGGTGCCCTCCTCGCCATGGGCCGGGCGGGCCACCGGTTCCAGGACGGAGGCGAGTCCCGCGGAGCGGCACAGGTCGATGAAGCGGGAGGCCAGTTCGACGCGTTGTTCACGCTGATCGTCGCGGCGCCAGATGACCAGGAGCTTCAGACCGCGGGTGCCGTGGGCGACGACCGCGGCGGTGTCCACGGCCTCGTCCAGGGACGTGCCCTCGACGGCCTGCCCGGGTTGTTGGTCGAGCACGTCGACCGCGAGGATCGGCGCGCAGGAGCCGGGCAGCACCTGGTCGTCGATGAGCCGCCGGTAGCCGTAGTCGCGGTCGATGAGCAACGCGGAGGCGTGGGGGGCGAGTTCACGGGCAACGGCCATTTTGAAGTCGGTGAGGTGGGCGTGCGGGATGTCCTCGCCGGGGACTCCGGCCCGCTCGGCCATCATCGTGCGCAGCGAGTCGCGCTGATCGGCGGCGACCATGGCGAACGTGCCGGTGGGGCGGGCAAGTTGAGCGGGAGCGACGGAGCCTCCGGCGAGCGTGGGGGTGGTGCTGGTGCGGGTCATGGGTGGGGTTCCTCGGGGTCGGTGACTGAATCGGGGTCGAAGCCGTCGTGATGTGCGGGCTGCACCGGGGGCCGCCCGACCTACCCTCGGCGGCGAGTGGGCAAATCAAGCCCCTGCGGCGATTGAGCAGCGGGGTCCGGGGCGGGGCCCCGTGGCGTGGGGGCGGCGAGGCCCAAGGCAGAACCCCGTGGCGTGGGAGCGGCGGCCAGTAGCAGGAAACGCTCCCGGTGATGCACCCTGTGCGCCTCCGCCGTCGCCGCGTCGGGTACCAGTGGATGCGAAGGCGCGGCGGGCGCCGGGCCGTCGAGGCCGATGGACGTGCCCGCCAACAGCGCCGCACCCACCCCCGGCGCCTCCGGTTCCGCGCACACGCGGGTGGGCCACGGGCAGACCGCCGCCTTGAGCGCGGTCCAGGCGGTGAGGCGGGTCGAGCCGCCGAGCAGCGTCACCGAACCGGGAGCCGCCCCACCGCACAGCCCCGCCTGCGTGTCGGTCATCCAGCGCGCCTGGTGCGCCGTGCCCTCCAGGATGGCGCGGGCGATGTGGGCGGGTCCGTGCTCGATCCGCAGGTCGTGCACGGCGAGCCGGGCCCGCGGGTCGGGCCGCGGTGCGCTGCGCCCGTGCACGTACGGGGTGACGGTCGGGCCGCACGGTGTCGCGGGCAGCGTGGCGACGAGCCGGGCGAACTCTTCGTAGCGGGCCCGCCCTTGCGCCCCGTCGAGGAACCGGTCGCAGAACCACTCCACCAAGAGGCCGGATCCGGCGGTGCCCGCGAGCACGATGAAGTGGGTGCCGTCGGCGTGCCGGCCCCAGGACATGCCCTCGGCGGCGGCGCGGGCCCGGTCCGGCGGGTCGCCCGTGACCGTCAGAACCGCCTCCGCGGTGCCCATGGAGTCGGCGACGTGCCCGGGCTCGCGCACTCCGGCGGCCCAGGCCCCGACGAGGTGGTCGTGCCCGGCGACCACCACGGGGGTGCCGGCACGCAGCCCCACCTCACCCGCGGCCTCGGCCGTGACGTGTCCCACCGGTTCCCCGACCCCGCACACCCGCGGCATGTGGTCGACGCCCAGGCCCGCCTCCCCCAGCAGCTCGGGGATCCACCGGCGCCCGACCGGGTCCCACGCCATGGTGCGCTGCGCGAACGTGGCATCCGTGCCGACCGCCCCCGTCAGCGCGTGCGCGACCAGATCGGCGGCGCCCGCCCATGTCCGCATGCGCGCGGGCAGCCCCGTGTCCTCCGCCACCAGCGCACACCACTTGGCGAGCGGCACCTTCGGGCTGGGCAACACCCCGGTACGGGCGTGCAGTTGATGTGCGCCGAGGGCGTCGGCCAGCCGTGCCGCGTGCGGTGCCGGGGCCGGGTCCGACCAGGCGCGCACGGGGCCGATCGCGCACCCCTGCGCGTCGAGCGGCACACCCGCCTCCGCCATGCCGGTCACCCCGATGGCCTGCGGTGCGCGGCCGGCCTCCCGTACACACTGCGCGAGGGCGCCGAGCGCGGCGGCGACGAGTGCGTCCGCCGGGTGGGTGTGGGGCGAACTTCCGTACGGCGTCGGCGACGCGGACCGTCCGACGACCCGCCCGTCCGTGTCGCACAGTACGGCCTTCACATGGGTCGTGCCGATGTCCAGCCCACCGAGCAGCATCTCCGCGCTCATCGCCCACCCCCGTCGTCGACCGCCGGCAGCGCACCCGAGCGGGCCGCCTCCGCGTACCAGCGCCCGCTGTCCTTGATGGTGCGGCGCTGCGTCTCCCGGTCGACGTGGACGAGGCCGAATCGCGGCCAATACCCCATCGCCCACTCGAAGTTGTCGAGCAGCGACCAGTGGTAGTAGCCCTCCACGGGCGCGCCCGCGCCGATCGCGCGGTGCACGGCGGCGAGGTGGGCGCGCAGGAAGGCGGTGCGTCGAGTGTCGTGCACGCGGCCGTCGTCGCCCGGCTCGTCTCCGTAGACGGCGCCGTTCTCGGTGACCAGGAGCGGCACGCCCGGGTAGTCGCGGTGCAGGCGCAGCAGCAGGGACTCCAGGTCGTCGGGGACGACCTCCCAGCCGAGGTCGGTGCGCTCGACGTCGGATCGGCCCTCCTCGACCGTCCAGGGCCACGGCCCGTCGCCGGGCCGGGCGCTGACGATGCGGCGCGTGTAGTAGTTGACACCGATGAAGTCGCTGCCTGCGGCGATGGTGTCGAGATCGCCCGCGCGGATGAAGTCGAGCTCCCCCACCACCCGTTCCCAGTGGGCGCGCATGTCGGCGGGGTAGCCGCGACCGTGCACGGGGTCGAGGAACCAGCGGTTGACGTAGCCGTCGGAGCCCTCGGATGCGACGCGGTCGGCGGCGTTCGCCGGGTCGTCGGGGGCGTGCGGGAAGAGCGAGTAGGCGATGCCCGCGCGGGCGTCCTCGCGCCCGGTGGCCCGCAGTTCGCGGACCGCGAGGCCGTGGGCGAGGAGCAGGTGGTGCATCACGGTGACGGATGCCTTGAGGTCCTTCTCGCCCGGTGCGTGCAGGCCGAGTTGGTGGCCGAGCAGGCCGACGATCCAGGGCTCGTTGATGGTGACCCAGTCGTGGACGCGGTCGCCGAAGGCGTCGAAGCAGATGGCCGCGTAGTCGGCGAACCGCTCGGCCGTCTCCCGGTTCCGCCAGCCGCCGCGCTCTTGAAGCGCCTGCGGCAGATCCCAGTGGTAGAGGGTGACGAGCGGTTCGATGCCGTGCTCCAACAGCCCGTCGATGAACCGGTCGTAGTGGTCGAGGCCCCGCTGCTCGACCCGGCCGGTGCCCTCGGGCATGATGCGCGGCCAGGCGAGCGAGAACCGGTGGGCGTTGGTGCCGAGTTCGGCCATCAGCGCGACGTCGGCGGCGCGGCGGCGGTACTGGTCGACGGAGATCTCACCGGTGTCGCCGCCGTCGATCGCACCCGGCACACGGCAGAACCGGTCCCAGATCGACTCGCCGCGCCCGTCGGCATCGACGGCGCCCTCGACCTGGTACGAGGAGGTGGAGGTGCCCCACCGGAAGCCGGCGGGGAAGTGCAATCCGGGCGTCGTCACAGGGCCTCCTGAAACTCGGGAAGTTCACGGGCGAGCTCGCAGGCGTACAGCAGCACGCCGGCCGACCAGGCGTGGGAGAGCGTGAGCAGCATTCCCTTCGCCTGAAAGCACTCGGTCTGGTAGAAGCGCTCGCTGACCATGCCGCGGTAGGCGTTGAAGTCGCCGTCGGCGCGGGCCACGAACTGGCGGAAGCAGTCGAGGTTCTCGCGCGTCGAGCGCAGGTAGTAGGTGTCGTCGAGGTGCCGGGCCAGGCGCACGAACTCGGGCAGGCAGATCAGGCCGAAGGCGTGCAGGTGCTGGTTGGAGGGCGAGGCCTGGTCGGCGCCGCGGGTGCGGAAGCCGTAGCGGGCGAGGAAGGTGTGCTCGTCGAAGTGGACGTCGTAGGTGTAACGGAAGGTGAGGGTCCAGTCGGCGGCGCGGCGGGCCAGGTCGAGCCACTGCCCCTCCGCGTCCCCCGACTCATGGAGCAGCGTGTACGCGATGATCGCGTTGTAGCCGTCCTCGGAGGTCGGGGCGAGGGAGACGTCCTCGGGGGCGCCGCACAGGAACTCGGAGCGCACGTCGTCGGCGAACGCGGCGCCCGCGCGCCGGGCCGCTTCCAGGTAGGCGGGCTCCTCGAAGACCTCCGTGGCCTCCACGAGCGCGCCGACGAAGGCGAGTCCCGCCGCGCCTTCATGGTCGAGTCCCTTGCCGTCGTGCACGTCGTGTGCGGCGGCGAGGCGCCCGGTGGCCGGGTCCTGCCCGGCGAGCGCGGCGGCCAGATTGCCCCGCACGGCAGCCTCCCACGACGGGTGCGCGTGGCCCAGCGCCCGCTCGGCGACCAGCGCCCGCAGCGTGAACAGGGTCGCGTCGCCGAGGGTGCGCGCGTGCAGCCGGTCGGCGTCGCCCGTCCACCCCGCCGACCAGCCGCGCGAGCGCGACCACTGGCCCCAGAAGGTGCCGCCGGGTGTGAGGTGGGCGCAGATGTGGTCGATGACGGCGACGGCTGCCGCGGCCTGCTCGGTGTCGCCCACCCGCCGGGCGTGCAGCAGCAGGGCGTGGGCGTAGGGCACACCGCTGATCCAGGAGACGTGCATGGCCTGCCGGTCGCCGCTTGCGCCGAGCGCCTCGCGGTCGAAGGCGGCGGTCTCCAGGAGGACGGGCGGGTCGCTGCGGTAGTGCCAGCGATGCAGCCCCTCGGCGGACAGCGCGGCGGCCTCGTCGATGCCGACCCAGGCGGCGGGCTTCCCCTCTGGCACCGCTTGATGCAGGGCACGCAGCACGCGCGCGTAGGCGTGCGGATCGGCGTCGAGGAGGTGCACGGTGAAGCGCAGGGTGTGTTCCTCGCCGGGCTGCCAGGTGTGCAGGGGCGTGTCGGCGGGCCTCGGGGTGTCGGAGCCGTAGTACGTGACGGGTTCCTCGCGGTAGGGGGCGTGCAGCCGCAGCGCCGGCCGCTCGCCGTCCACCAGGGCGAAGCCGACGCCCTGTTCCCCGAGCGGGCCGGTCTCCGCCAGGGCGAGGGCGGCGCCGCCACGCCGGTCGCGGGCGAAGACGGCGGGGGTGGCGCAGCGGTCGGCGCGGAAGGACCAGGCGGATGCGGTGAGGCCCGTCGGGTCTTCGCCGTCGGTCGCGTAGCGCGGGTAGGGGCGGGCGCAGTCGGGGCGGCGGTTCTCGCCGTAGAAGGCACCAGGGATGAGCCAGCCGGGGTCGTCGGTCCCGCCGAGACGCAGCTCTACACGGAGCCCGGCGGCGACGGGTTCCGGCCCTTCGTGACGGACGTCGAGTTCGGCGTCGTACGACACGCCGTACGAGACGTCGTCGGCGCGGTTCAGCCGGAGGACGGCGGTGAAGCCGTGGGCGCTGCCGGCGAGGGTCGACGGATCGGCCGGGCGCGGCGTGACGGGCACGGGCAGGCACTCCCCGGCCGCGTTCAACACCCCCACCACATAGGGGAGTTCGACGAGCCCATCGGTCGCGGCGCGCAACACCCCTTGCGGCTCAGTCAAAGACTCGGGCATCGACATTCCAGCCTTCCAGCAGTACGGCGCGGCCCTCTTCGGGGGCGTCGCGCCAGGTGACGGGCGTTTCGACGGACTCTCCGGGCAGCAGGTCGAGCATGTTGTCGCCGAACACGGCCCATCCGGGGGCTTCGATGGGCCGGGCGTCGGTGAGGCGGAGACCGAGGGCGGCGGGGCCCTCGACGTGCGTGAGGCGTACGGCGCGTCGGTCCGGCGCCCAGTCGAGCGAGACGCGGGCCGGGGGCAGGTCGAGGTAGGCGGAGAGGTCGGCGCCGACACCGTGGACGTACCTGTTGGAGGCCTTCACCGACCCGTCGCCTCCCAGCAGTTGGAGATCCAGCACGAACAGCGGACCCGGCAGATCGGAAACGGGAACAACGATCTCCGCGCCCCGGCTCTCCTCCACCACCTGTCCGTCGAGTGCCACGATCCGCGCGACCGTCACACCGCCGCGCCACCCGTGCACCCGCGCCTCGAACCGCTCCCGGCCCGCCCATGCCTGCGTGGCGAACGACGCACACACGTGATCGGGCCGATACGCGCGGCGCACCCCGTGGTAGGCGGGCTTGGGGTCGCCGCGATGGTCGACGGCGGCGGTGCACCAGGCGTTCGGGAACGGCTCGTTGAACTGCCAGGGGATGGCGCCGGAGGAGCGCGGGGCGCGGCGCAGGTTGGCCTCGACGGCGTAGCGCAGTCCTTCGTACTGGAGTTGCTGGCTCGCGCGGCGCGTCCGGTCCACGCTGTCGAGCCGGCCGCCGAAGGTCCGCTGGACCAGCGGCGCGTTGTTCCACCAGGCGCCGAGGTGCTCCATGACGGGGTTGCTCCGGTCGACCGGCCACTGGGCCTGCGCGGGGACCACGGCGTCCCAGGTCCGCCGGTTGGCCATGCCCTCCACGCCGAACTCGGAGTGCAGCAGGCTGGTTCCGGCGTCGTACAACTGCTGGTGGGCGCCGAGACCTTGGTGCTCCCAGGGGCCGTGCACATCGTGCTGTCCGTCCGGCGTGCGCTCGATGTTCTCCCGCGTGTTCAGGAAGTCGCGTCCCGAAGGCGAGCCGGGCAGCCAGCCGCGGTCGGGGTCGAGTACGCGGACCACGCGGGCCAGCCGCTCCACGACCGCCGAGGACTTCTCGTCGAGCGGCGTGGCGGTCACCGTGTCGTGGAGTTCGTTGCCGGGCCCCCACAGGGCGAGCGCCGGATGGTGGCGCAGGGCGGGCACGATCGCGCGCGCCTCGCGTTCCATCAGGTCGAGGTAGGTGTCGTCGACAGCGGGGACGGAGTCGATTCCGGAGCTGGAGAGGCTGAACTCCTGCCACACCAACAGACCCAGTTCGTCACAGAGTTGATAGAACTCCTCGGTCTCGATGAGCCCGCCGCCCCACACCCGCAGAAGGGTGACGTGCGCTTCGGCGGCGAGCCGGAGCAGGTGCGCGAGCCGGTCCGGGCGCGGCACCCCGTAGAGCGCGTCCTGCGGAACCCAGTTCCAGCCCTTGGCGTGGACGCGGCGGCCGTTGACCTCGATCGTGTAAGGCAGGGCGTCGTCGGGCGCACCGGGGTTCGGCACCATGCGTACGGTGCGGAACCCGACCGTGCGCACCACGGGTTCGCCGCCCGATGCCCGTACGGTCACCGTGTAGAGCGGCTGGGCGCCGTGGCCGTTGGGCCACCACAACTCTAGTTGTGGCACGCCGACTTCGGCCAGTACGAGCCCGTCCCCCGCCCCGAACGGAGCGGACAGCCGCGCGACCAGCCCCCCGTCCGGACCGTGCACCACGGTGTGCAGCACCCCCGCCTCGCCCGCCTCCACGGCCGCCTCGACCTGGACGCTCCCCCGGCCATCGGCGTCGACGCGCGCACCGACCACCGCGTCCCGCAACCGCACGGGGCCCGCGATCTCCAGGCGCACCGGTTTCCAGATGCCCTGGTGGACGAGGCGCGGGCAGAAGTCCCAGCCGTAGTTCATGCGTGTCTTGTGGGTGCGCACCCGGTCCGTGCGGCCCACCTGGGGTTCGCCGGGCGGGGCCGGGTGGACGACGACGGCCAGGAGATGCGGGCCCCCGTCCGCGTACGCGCTGACATCCACCTCGAAGGGCACGAACATGCCCTCGTGGTGGGCCAGTTCATGGCCGTCGACGAGGACGGTCGCCTCGTGGTCGACGCCGTCGAAGCGCAGCAGGGCGCGCTCCCCCTCGGCCAGGTGCGGCAGGTCCACGACGCGGCGGTGGAGCCAGGCGCGCTGCGACACCCATTCGCTGAGCAGGCTGTCGGTGCCCACGTACGGGTCGGGGATCTGCCCGCCCGCGCGCAGGTCGTCGAGGACCGATCCGGGGACTCGCGCGGGGAACCAGCCGGGTTCCCCGTCCGGGCGGCCGGGGCCGCACAGCCAGCGCCAGGTGTCCCCCAGGCAGGCCCGCAGCTCCCAGCCGTCGTCGAGCGTGTGCACGTGGGTCAGGCCTCCGGCGAGCTGTTCACGGGCACGGGGAGTTCCAGCAGGTCCGTCTCGGTGACGGGCGCCGCCGGGTCGGCCGGCACGCGGAACGTCTTGATCTCGTGGGGCCCGAACTCGGCTTCGATCACCCGCTGTTCCCCCAGCATCGGCAGCGAGATCCGCGCCGACGCGGCCGCGCCCCGCGACTCGTAGGCCCGCACGATCGCGTCGCCGGACGCGTCCTCGTCTCCCTTGATGACGGTGACGAGGACGCTGCCCGCGCCGTCGTCCGCGTACGACTCACGCCGGCCGACCGGGCCTTCGTGGAAGGTCTCCAGGAGCGCGAACGACGGCTGGTTCAGCTCGGCGGCGCGCCGCGCGGGGTCGGCCGCGCGCCAGTCGTCGCCGTGCGGGAGCAGCAGATAGCGGAACTCCTGGCGGCCCTGGTCCAGGTACTCGTAGACGCCGTCCTCTTCGAGGATCTTCGGCTCGTGCCAGGCGTAGACGGGACTGCGCAGCGCCGTCATGCCGATCTCGGCGCCGGTGACGTCGTGGCCGTGCTTGCTGTCGTTGACGACGGTGAGACCTGCCCGCTCGCCGCTCGGCAGGGTGCCGGTCACGTCGACCCAGGCCTGGGTGGGCTCCTCGGTGCCGTCGGGGGTGCGCTCGATGAACCCGTACGGGATCTCGTGCGTGGCCGTGACGTCGGTGAGCGCGGTCGGGAAGCGGAGCTTGAGCGTCTTGAGCTGCTCGTGCCAGTCGACGGCGGTGCGCACCTCGACGGAGCGGGCGCCCGCCGAGAGCACCAGTTCCTCCGCCATGCGCGAGACGCCGTACGTGGACTCGATGCGCAGCACCGCGCGCACCGGGCCCGACTCGACGAGGCGTACGCGGCGGCAGGTGAAGGACCCGATGGCCTGGTCGTAGGCGCGCACGCGGTGGCCCCAGGTATCGCTCTTGTCGTCGACGACGACGGCGTGCGGGGCGGGCTTCGCGGGGATCAGCTCGGCGCCGGTCGACTTGTCGACGAAGGAGGTGAGCCAGCCGCTCGCCGGGTCGACCTCCAGACGCAGGTGCTCGTTCTCCAGGCTCGTGTCGGTCGCCGTCACCGGGCCGTCCATCTCCGGCGTCCCCGGCAGCAGGTGGTACACCCGGTGCCCGAGCGCCGGAACCGTGGCGCGGAACGCGAGCCGGCCCCGGCTGCCCATCATGCTGGCCTCGGAGCGCGTCAGCTGCACCGGCACCGACCTGCCGTCCTCGTCCGTCAGGCGCACGGTCGCGGCCTGCGCGAACTCGACCTCGACGTCCTGCTCCAGCTGCCACGGGTGCGGGTTGAAGACGACGACGGGCACGGTGCCTTCGTCGAGGGGGATGTCGATGCGGCGGGCGATCGCCTGGGTGGCCCGGTTGAAGACGTCGGCGGCGATCGAGCGGGCGCGGCCGTAGTCGTCGCGGGCGTCGTCGTACGCCGAACGGATGGACGTCCCCGCGAGGATGTCGTGGAACTGGTTGAACAGCACCAGCTTCCAGGCCTCCGTCAGCTTCTCGACGGGGTAGGTCTCCCCTGCCACGGCCGCCGCCACCGATGCCCACTTCTCGGCGCGCTGGAGATCGTTCTCGGCGCGGCGGTTCCACGCCTTGACGCCGGAGTGGGCGGAGTAGCAGCCCGGTCCGTGGTGCTGCAGCTCGCCCGCGTGCACCGGCACGTCCTCGCGGTCGCGGACGCGCTCGAAGAACCGCTCCGGGTGGGAGAGTTCGAGCCTGGGCAGGCCGCCGAGGGCGTCGAGGCGGGCGATGGAGTCGAGGTTGGCCTTGGTGGGGCCGCCGCCGTGGTTGCCTACGCCGTAGAACACCATCAGCTCGGGCTCGTCCGCCGGCATCATCGCGAGGGACTTGTCGAGATGGTTGCCGATGTCCTTGCCGGGCGTGCAGTACTCGTTGGGCAGCCGGTAGGCCAGCACGCGGGAGCCGTCGGGCGCCTCCCAGTGGAAGAACTGGCCGGGCAGCACCTGCTCGTGCGGGCCGGGCCGCAGGAAGATGTAGCCGTCCATCCCGGACCCCCGCAGGATCTGCGGGATGGTCGCGTTGTGCCCGAACGGGTCGAGGTTGCAGCCGATGGTCGCGGCCTCGCCGAACTTCTCGATCAGGTACCGCTGCCCGTACAGGGCCTGGCGGACGAAGGACTCGCCGGACGGGATGTTGCAGTCGGGCTCGATCCACCAGCCGCCGACGATCCGCCAGCGGCCCTCGGCGACCCGCTTGCGAATCGTGGCGAACAGCTCGGGGTCGTGCTGCTCGATCCACTCCAGGTACATCACGGAGTCGCAGGTGAACACGAAGTCGGGGTACTCCTCCATGCGGTCGACGGCGGACTGGAACGTGGCCCGGATCTCCTGCAGCCCCTCCGGCCAGCGCCACAGCCACACCGGGTCGATGTGTGCGTTGCCGACGAGGTGCAGGGTGCGCTCGCGGGAGTTGGGCTTCTCGGTGGTCATACGGCGGCCTCCGGGCGGTGGTCGTGCGGGTGGTGGTCGTGCGGGTGGTGGGTGTCCGGGCCCGCGGCCCAGGCGTCGACGTGCTCGCTGAGCAGGTGCAGGAGCGTCAGATGCATCTCCTGGATCCGGGCGGTGCTGTGCGCGGGAGCGACGAGGACGTGCTCGGCCTGGGCGGCGGCGGGCATGCCATCGTTGTCGCCGCCCGCGAACAGGACGGTGCGCGCGCCGCGCTTGCCCGCCTCCTCCAGGCCCCGGATCACGTTCGCGGAGCGCCCGGACGTGGTGAAGCCGACCACCATGTCGTCGCCGGTGACGAGGGCCTCGACCTGGCGGGCGAAGACCTCCTCGTACGCGTAGTCGTTGCCGATGCAGGAGACGACGGACGGGTCCGTGACGAGCGAGACCGCCGGGAGCGCCCGGCGTTCGCGCAGGTAGCGGCCGATGAACTCGCCCGCGAGGTGCTGTGCGTCGGCGGCGCTGCCACCGTTGCCGAAGGTGTAGAGGCGGCCGCCGCGGCGGAACACCTCGATCAGCGCGTCGCCGACGGTGCGCAGGGTCGGCAGCAGCTCCTCCAGGCGCCGCGCGGCGGCGACGTGTTCGGCGATCTGGGTCGTCGGACTGAGGCGGGCGGTGGGCGGGGCGGACATGGTGCTCCAGGGGCGAGGCGAGGTGCGGGGCGGGTCGGTGTCAGCTGAGGGTGGGCATCGGTGTGCCCGCCCCGTCGTGTTCCGTGAGGCGTTCGAAGGCGATGGCCGCCGCGCCCAGCACTCCGGCCCGGTCGCCGCCGGTGGCGGTCACGATGCGGGCGGCGCCTGCGGCAGGTCCCATCGCGAGGCGGGCCACCTTCTCCCGTACGGGGGCCAGGAGTTGTTCGCCGGTGCGGGTGACACCGCCGCCGAGGACGACGAGCTCCGGCTCGTAGAGGTTGACGATGGAGGCGAGGCCCTGGGCGAGGATTTCGCAGGTCTCCTGCCACAGCTCCGCGGCGAGTTCGTCGCCCTCGCGAGCGGCGCGCGCCACCTCGGCGGCGGTGATCTCATCGTCCGGCAGCCCCGCGAGCACGGTCCGCCGGTCGAACTCGAGGGCCTCACGGGCCCGTTCGGCGATCGACGTGCCGGACACGTACGCCTCCAGGCAGCCGGCCCGGCCGCAGCTCTTGCAGGTCCGGCCCTCGGAGCGGACGGTGATGTGTCCCGGCTCCCCGCCGTTGCCCGCCGCGCCCCGGTAGGTGCGGCCGTCGATGACGAAGCCGCCGCCGACTCCGGTGGACACGGTGAGGTACACGAGGTGGCGGGTGCCGCGTCCTGCGCCGAACCGCCACTCCCCCGCCGCGCCCGCCGTGCCGTCGTTGTCGAGGACGGACGTCAACCCGTAGGCATCGTGGGCCAGTTGCGCGATGGGAATGTTCAGCCAGCCCGGCAGGTGCGGCGGCGCGACGAGCACACCCGACGTGGAGTCGAGCGGCCCGCCGCAGCCGATGCCGCAGCCGAGCAGGGCGCGCCGCGCGTCCTGCGGCGCGAGCCCGGCCGCGCTCAGAGCGGCGTGCCCGAGCGTGAACAGGCGGTCGAGACAGGCCTCGGGCCCCTCCTCGACGCGGGTGGGCACCGTCAGGAACGACAGCGTCTCCCCGTCCTCGCGCACCACGCCGGCCGCGAGCTTGGTGCCACCGATGTCGAGCGCGAGCACGCTTGAGTTGGTCATGTGACTGTTCAGCCCTTGCTTCCTGTGGTGGCGATGCCCTGCGTGAAGTGCCGCTGGCAGACGAAGAAGGCGATGATCATCGGCACGGTGACCACGACACTGGCCGCGCAGACGATCTCCCAGCGCATCTCGCCGCCGTCGCCGAACTGGTCAAGGACGGCCTTGAGGCCCCGGGGCACCGTGTACAGCTGGGGGTCGCGCAGATAGATGAGGGGTCGGACGAGGTCGGTCCAGGAGGCCTGGACCTCGAAGATGAAGGTGACGATGAGGGCGGGGCGGCACAGCGGCGCCGCGATCCGCCAGAACAGCGTCCAGTAGCCCGCGCCGTCCACTCGGGCCGCCTCGAACAGCTCGCGCGGCAGGCCGAGGAAGAACTGGCGGAGGAGGAAGATGTAGAAGGCGCTGCCGAACAAGTTGGGTGCCCACAAGGGGACTTGGGAGCTGGCGAGATGCAGCCAGTTCCACACCATGTACTGCGGCACCATCGTGACGGCGGCGGGCAGCATCATCGTGCCGATGACGAGCGCGAACAGGGCGTCGCGGCCGGGGAAGCGGAAGTACGCGAACCCGAAGGCGACGATGGCGCTGCTGACCGTGACGGTCACGGCTGCGGCCAGGGTCACCAGGACGCTGTTGCCGATCCAGGTGAACAGCGGCAGCGCGTTCCAGAGTTCCTGGTAGTTCGACCACTGCACCACGTGCGGGATCAGCGCGTTGTCGAAGACGTCGGTGGACGGCTTGAGCGAGGCGCTGATCAGCCACACGAACGGGTAGAGGAAGACGACGGAGGCGAGCAGCACGCCGACGACGCGCAGCGCCCGCTTGGCGGTCCCTTCCTTCGTGTCGGGTCGCATCGTGAGCTGGGTCATCGCTGGTCACCCTCGTAGTAGACGAACCGCTTGCTGACCTTGGCCTGGATGATCGTGATGACGAGGATCACCAGGAACAGCAGCCATGCCAGGGCGGAGGCGTACCCCATGTGCATGTACTGGAAGGCCTGTTGGAAGAGGTAGACGACGTAGAACAGGGCCGCGTCGCTGCTGTACGACTGCGTGGTGGCGGTGCCGAAGAACGCGGTGTACGCCTCCGTGAACGTCTGCAGCGAGGCGATCGTGTTGACGATCAGCGTGAAGAACAGGGTGCCGGAGATCTGCGGCAGCGTCACGTGCCGGAACGACGTCCAGCGGCCCGCTCCGTCCAACTCGGCTGCCTCGTACAGGTCCTTGGGGACACTGCGCAGCGCCGCGAAGTAGATGACGACGGTGGAGCCGACCGACCACAGGCTGGTGAGCACGAGACCCGGCTTCACCCAGAAGCTGTCGGTGGTCCAGGACGGTCCTTCGATGCCGAAGAACCCGAGAACGTGGTTGATCAGGCCGACGTTTCCGTTGAACAGGAGCAGGAAGAGGATGCCGACGGCGACCGGCGGTGTCATCACCGGCAGATAGAACACGGTGCGGAAGAGCCCGGCGGTGCGGCCGACCTTCAGCAGCAGCATGGCGAGTACGAGCGCGAAGGCCATGGCCAGCGGCACCCGCAGCACGGCGAAGATCAGCGTGTTCATCAGCGACTTCGCGACCTGCGGGTCCTCGAAGAGCTGCTGGTAGTTGGCGAACCCGACGTTGTGGGTCGATCCGATGGCGTCGTAGTCCGTGAAGGACAGCACGAGGCTGGCGAGCATCGGGCCCGCGGTGAAGACGACGAAGCCGACGATCCACGGCGAGATGAAGCCGTACGCGGCCCAGATCTCGCGGCGCCGCGCGCTGCCTGCGGCCTTCGGCGTTCCGGTGGCCGGGCCCTGGGCGCGCGCTGTCCTGCCGGACTTCGAGGACCTCGGGGGCTTCGGGGTGAGGACGGACTGCACGCTACTCACGTCCTTCGTTGGCGAGGTCGAGCGCGCTCTGCGCCTTGCGCTGCGCCTGGTCGAGTGCCTGCTGAGGGGTCTGCTCGCCGGAGAGGACCCGGTTCACCGCGGACTGCCAGGCCTCCTTGAACTCGCTGCCCGCCGGGTTGGACGGGACCGCGAAGCCCTTGCGGGAGAGGTCGAAGACGATCCGGGTCGCCTTGTCGAAGGCCTTGTTGCCGGTGGGCTTCCAGACCTCGTGCTCGATGATGCGGTCCGCGGCGAGGTTGCCGGTGACGTCGCCCGTGTAGGGCGAGCCGCTCGCGCGCGTCTCCTTCGCCTTGGCCCGCGCGGCGTGCACCCACGTCTTCGTCGACGTCATCGTCTTGATGAACTCGCAGGCGGCTTCCGGGTGCTTGGCGTTCTTGGGGATCGCCCAGCCGAGGCCGGAGGACCAGTTGAGCGGCTTGCCGTCGCGGCCACGGAACACGTCGGGCGCGAGGTCGATCTTGGGCGAGGCCCCGGCGAGGACGTTGACGTACCAGTCCTCCATCGGGAACGAACCGAGCTGTTCGCGCACGAACTCGTTCTTCGCGCCGAACATGTCGAACGAGTCGCGCAGCGCCTTCAGCTTCCCCCAGCCACCCTGTGCGTCGACCAGCTTCACCGCGTACGTGAGGGCCTGCACGGCCTTCGGGTCGTTCAGCTCGGCGGTGCGGCCGTCGGCGCTGATCAGGTCGGCGCCGTTGGCCTTGGCCCACATCGGGAAGAACTCGGGGATCTTCGGGTCGAAGCCGATCCGGGTGAGCTTGCCGCCGCTGCGCTTCTGCAGCGTGCGCGTCGCGGCCTCCAGCTTCTTCCAGTTGCCGGTGGTGAACTCGGCGGCACTCGTGCCGTTGTCCTTGAGCACCTTGTCGTTGGTGAGCAGCAGCCGACTGTCGTACGAGTCCGGGAGCGCGTAGACCGTGCCGTCGAGGGAGCCCTCGTCGATGGCGGTCCTCACGTAGCCGCCCGTGTCGATGCGCTCGCGCTTGAGGCAGTCGGTCAGCGGCATCAGCGCTCCGCGGGCCGCGTAGCCGCCGACGAGGGTGCGGTCCATGACGACCGCGTCGGGGGCGTCGCCCGCGGCGACGGCGGAGAGGAACTGCTGCGAGTCGAAGGCGCCTTCGTTGACCTGGATGCGCAGGCCGTCGGGCGCGAGTGCCTTGCGGGCCGCGTCCATACGGTCGCTCGCGAGGGCGTCGGACTGCATGAACCCCATGGTGGTGAACGTGGAGTTGCCGCTGTCGGCCATGCTCACGCCGCCGCAGCCGGACAGCGCCGGCAGCAGGGCGAACGCCGCGACGAGTCCCGCCGCCTTCCGGCGTATGCGCTGAGGTGGTGCCGCCATCATCTCTCCTTTGAGTGGCTGGCTACACGAGGGTGGGGAGGGGGATGCGGCTCAGATCCACCGAGGTCCTGTCGACCTGCCGTCGGTGTGGCATCGATCCCATGTGAGAACGTAACCATGTCGGGTGCGAGCGTCAACGGTTTTCGGCCGTGCAGTTGCTGGAATTGAGCGGTGGGTCCGAGTGGGGTCAGTTCTTGGGGGGCGCGGTCGAGCCGCGCAGCACCAACTCCGGCTGCAGAACGACCGATTCGGCCCGTCCCGCCCCGTCCCGCCCGACCCGGTCGAGCAGCAGCTCGGCGGCGCGCCCACCGAGATCGAACACGGGCTGCCGTACGGCGCTCAGGCCCGGCTCGACCATCTTCATCCACGCCAGGTCGTCGAACGAGACGACCGAGCAGCCCTCCGGCACGGCTGAGCCGCGCCGCTTGAGCTCCTGCCACACGAGTTCGGCCATGACGTTGTTCGCGGCGAACACGGCGGTCAGGGCGGGGTTTCCGTCGAGGAACGCGGCGAGCTGCGCGGCCTGGTCCCCCTCGCCCTGGCTCAGGTCGAGCACATGCCGGCGCGGCACGGGCAGGCCCGCGTCACGCAGCGCCGACCGATAGCCCTTGAGCCGGTTGCGCCCGGTGTCCCACTGGACCTCGTCGACGACGATGCCGACGTCACGGTGGCCGAGTCCGATCAGGTGCTCCACGGCGAGCCGCGCGCCCCGCTCGTTGTCGATGGCGACGGCGTCGCAGCCGCGCACCCCCGACCTGCGGTCCAGCTCCGTGACCGGCACGCCGTGCCCGACGAGGGTCTCGGTGGCCCCGCGCGCGACGGGCGTGAGCAGCACCCCGTCGGCCCGCATCGCCAGGAAGGCGCGCGCCCCGGCGGCGGCCCGCTCCTCGTCGGCGTGGTCGTCGACGAGCACCATCTGGTACCCGGCCGCGGACAGGGCGTGCTCCACTCCGGCGGCCAGCTCGGCATAGAACTGGTTGCGCAGGTCGGAGACGAGGACACCCACGAGGCCGCTGCTGCGCCCCTTCAGGGTGCGCGCCGACACGTCCGGTACGTAGCCGAGCCGCTCGGCGGCGGCCTCGACCCGCTCCTTGATGTGATCGGCGACGTAACCGTGTCCGCCGAGCGCCCGGGAGGCCGTCGAGCGCGAGGTGCCCGCGGCCTCGGCGACATCGCGCAGGGTCGCCCGCGCGCGCCTGCCGCCCGAACCGCCGCCGCGCACAGCCGCCGCCCCGTTCGCCATCAGGCCGTCCTTCCCGTCGCCCCCGCCGGCCTTTTCGGCCCCGCCGCGCCACTCCCGCACTGGTCACGTCCGCGCCATCGGGCCCACATCGTCCGCAACGCAGCGTAGTCGATGTCCTCCAGCGGCTCGCCCGTCCGGTCCACATGGGTACTCAGGTAGAGCGCGGGGACACCGAGTTCGTCCTTCATCCCGGTGTACGCGCGCCACTGTTCACGGTCGGGCGCGCACCAGTCGTCGGTGTCGACGGGTGTCCCGGGGCAGGCGGCCGAGGCGACGGCGGCGCGCAGCCGCATCTGCGGCACCACGCGCGCGTACGGGTCCGGATCGTCGAGGCGCAGCATGTCGTTGAGCCGGATCATGTCGGTGACGTCGGCGAAGGCCGGGTGCGGGGTGTGGGTGACCACGAGCGCGTCCGGCTTCGCGTCCTTGGCCGCCTCGTACACGACCTCCAAGTAGGCGTGCAGGAGCGCGATCCCCCACACGCCGGCGTCGTGGATGCGCAGCCCTTCGCCCGCCGGGGTGTCGGCGGTGAAGTCGATCTTCAGGCCGTCGGCGTCGATCCCACCGGCCCCCTCGGGCGACAGCATGGTCCGGATGTTCTCGGCGAGGAGCGTCCGGGCCTCGGGGTGGGTGGGGTCGAGAGCGACCGGGTGACCGTCCGTGGTGCGCACGCACAGTTCGTCGGGGACACCTTCGGTGGCCCAGGCCCGCCACCACAGGAGGACCTTCTGGCCACGGGTGTGGCGGGCGGCGATCCACTGCTTCAACGACGGCCAGCGGGTGGTGTCCGGCTGCCAACTGCCGTACTGGCGTTGCCATTTGTCGTCGATGACGACGGTCCCGGGTACGAGGCCGTGGGCTTCGAGGTGGTCCAGGTGCGCGTCGTACTCGGCCTGCGTGCTCAGCGCGGGGGCGGGGCGACCGGTGGCGCGCGAGCGGGCCATCTGGGCGCCCCAGCCGCAGAACATCGGCTCCGTCCACCATCCGGGGCGGTCCTCGGGAGCGGTGCGCGGGCGCGCGGCCCAGCCCTCGCGCTCCAGCCATTCGCGGTGGGCGCGCAGGCCGGTGTACGGGTCCGGGTGGCCGGGCGAGACGAGCACGGAGGGCGAGCGGTGCACGCCGTCGACGCGCGTGTGCCCCTCGTGGGCGAGGGCCAGGTGGAAGCCGCCATCTGAGGGCACGTACGTCAGCTCGGTGAAGGTCAGGGCGTCGAGGGGCGCTCCGGCCGATACGGTCCACCAGCCGTGCGGCGCCGCCGCGGAGGCCGGGTCGGCGGCCGGGTCGGCGGCATCGTCGAGGCGGTCCTCGGTCAGGGCGAGGGCGAGCGGGGCGGGCGTGAAGAACCAGTGGCCGCGGCCGGGGCGGGCGTCGCCGCACACTCCGATGACGGCGCTCTCGCCCGCGCCCCGGGTGAGACGGCGGGGCGGGCCCGGGTTCGGCGTGAAGAGCGTCTGCCAGGCGTGGCCGCTCGGGCGCAGGCCGCCGCCGCGGCCGCCGAGCGCGGCGCGCCCGGCGAGCAACAGGCTCTGCCGCAGCGCGCCTTCACCCTCGACCTCCCAGCCGAGGACGGGCCCTTCGGGTGTGCAGGTGATCCGGGTGCGGGCCGCGCGCCAGGCGCTGCTGCGGCGGGCGATCGTGACCACCGGGTGCGGGCCCGTGACATCGAGTTCGGGGGTCTCGAAGGACAGGGTCTCGTCGGTGCGGTCGGTGCGGTCGAGGGCTCCGGCGAGTTCGAGGTGGACGGGGTGGTTCGGCACGGAGGCGTCGGTCGTGCGCAGTTCGCCGGACTGGCCGTCGGCAGCGACGGTCAGTCGCCAGCTCGCGGCACGCACCTCCACGGCCCCGTCGACGTACCTGCCGTGCACGGATGGTGTTGTCGTCATCGCACGCTCACCAATGCCTCCGCCTGCTGTCCGAACGCCATCTGCCCCACCGTCAGATCCACCGCCACCCGCATCCGCTCCGCCACTGGGGCGTCGGCGGGCACCCGCAGGGTGAACCGGGCCTCGGCCACCTCCCCGGCGGTCAGCTTGAGTTGGCGTACCGGTGGATCGGCGCGCCAGTCGGGCGGGACGACCAGTTCGAGCCGGGCCGTCTCCGCCCGGGGGAACGGATTGCGCACCTCGACCGTGAGCGGCACCGTGCCGCCCGGCGCGGGCGCGCTGCGATACGGGAAGATCCGAGCCCCGAACCCCTCCGCCTCGAAGTCGACGTCGCGCGGCAGCAGTTCACGGTGCAGGCGGGCCAGGCGCGCGCCCTCCGTGGACAGCATGTCGAGGTAGGCGTCGCTCACCTCGAACGGGTGCCAGTGCCCACTGATCATCACCTCCGGGCGCAGCCGCTGGTACAGCTCGGCGCTGCGCACGAAGTCGTCGATGCGGAAGCGGTTGCGGTACTGGTAGTTGAGCAGTTCGGGCTGCCCGCTCTCCGGCGTCCACGCGGTGTTCTGCTGGTCCCCCGTGGCGATGACCCGACGGCCGTCGACGGTGAAGGAGTACGCCGCCGCGTAGAGAGTGTGGCCGGGCAGTTCGTGGACACCGATCTCGTACTCGCGCCAGCGCACGGTGCCGTTGTCCGGCAGCGCGCGGTCGACGGGGATCGGGTCGTACCAGAGGCAGGGCAGGTCCCAGCGGGTGGGCGCGGCGAGCACGGGGGCGATGTGGGCGGGGGCCCAGACCTGGGTGCCGTGCACCTCCCGGAGGAGGTTGAAGCCGGCGACGTGGTCGTCGTGGTAGTGCGTCGGCAGGGCGACGTCGACGCGCTCGACGCCGTGGTCGCGGCGCAGCGCCTCGATCGAGGCGAGCAGCGGCCGGCGCGAGGAGCGGTCGTGGCCGCCCGGCAGGCCGGTCGTCAGGTCGAAGCCGAAGTCGATGAGGAGGGCGGTGCCGCTGTCGGAGAGCAGGGCGTAGGAGTTGGCCATGCTCGTGACGTTGCGCAGCAGGTGCGGGGTGACCGGCTTCCACGGCCTCGCGAGCATCGGCTCGGGGTCCCAGGGGGTGGCGCGGCGCATGTCGATGAGGTCTTGGAGGTGGGTGCGCAGTCGGGCCACCGCGGCGGGCGGGTCGGTGACGGTTCCGCCGTGGGAGGGGAGCAACAACTCTGGTCTCTGGTCGAGGAGTTGGAGGCACGAGAGGATCGTCGCCGCAGCACCTTCCACGCCCGCGTTCGGATGCCATCCGGTGTACGCCCACTGCGTCGCGGCGAGCGACCACACGCGGCCCTCGCCGTGGATCAGGTCACCGGTGAAGGCGAGACGGCGGCCGCCGATGTCCACGACGTAGCCGACCGAGCCGACGGTGTGGCCCGGCAGCGGCAGCGTGTGGATGTCGAACGCGCCGTGCCGGACGGTGCGGTACTCGGCGACCGTGCCGGTGACCGGGACCTGGTTCAGGAGGGAGAAGCGGTCCTGGCGCACGTCGTAGTCGTTGGCCAGGGGGCGGGTGCGCCAGTGCTCGTCGACCGCGTCGATCAGGTCGCGTTCCACTGGGGGCACCCAGATCCTGATGCCCTCGCGGGCGGCGCGGGCCAGGCCCTGGACCTGGTCGCGGTGGTGGTGGGTGACGAGGATGTCGGTCACCCGGTCGATCCCCAGGGCGGCGAGTTCGTCCAGGACCCGGCCCGCGCCGAAGTCGATGAGGACGGCTTCGCGGTCGCTGCGGAGTACGTAGACGTGGCACGTGTCTTCGAAGCGGAAGACGTCCTCGGTTATCCGCCGGTATGGCATCGATCCCATGTGGGAACGGTGCCATGTTGATGGGGGCGGGTCAATGGTTTCACTGCGGCGGGGTTGCGGTCTCGGGGCGCTGCCCCGGACCCCGCTGCTCAATCGCCGCAGGGGCTTTCATTGGTCGCCTGGGCCAGCAGGCGCTGCAGGTGCAGGCCCCTGTGCGCGTCCAGTTCACTGGACCGCCCCAGCCGCACCGCCTCCGCGAACTCGCGCCGCAGCACCGGCCAGCATTCCTCGTGGTCGATCTCGGAGGTGTCGTAGATCAGCTCCGGGCCCGGGCCGAAGAGTTCGACTCGGGTCAGGGCGCGGTCCCGGGCAACGCGACCCGAAAGCGACGCCTGGCTCACCGCGCCGTTCTCGTGTTCGCAGGTCAGCTCAAGCCAGCGGCGGGAGTCGCCCGTGGCGCGGATCGACGCGATCGGGCCCACGGCCGCGTCGAGGAGGTCGAGGAGGTGGGGGCCCAGGTCGAGGAGGGCGCCGTGTTCCAGGCGCCAGGACGTGGCGAAGTCGCCGCCCAGGAAGGCTCCGTGGAGGTAGCAGGAGCGGGCGCCCGTCACCTCGGTGTGCCGTGCCTGTTCGATGAAGCGGCGCGTCGTCGGGTGGTAGCGCTTCGTCAGGACGAGTTGGGAGACGACGCCCGCCTCGTCGATGGCGTCCACGAGGCGTTCCGCCGATGCCAGGTCCAGGGCGAGGGGCTTCTCCAGCAGCACCGCCTTGCCCGCCTTCGCCGCCCGCGGCGCCAACTCCGCCTGCACGGACGGCGGTACGGCGAAGGCGACCGCCTCGCAGTGGTCGAGGAGTTCGTCGAAGCTCGCCGCCACCGCCGCGCCATAGGGCTCGGCCGTCGCGCGGGCCGCGTCCGTCCGGCGGGCCCAGACGGCGGTGAGGCGGGTTTCGGGGCCCGCGGCGAGCATGCGGGCGTGCATGGTGCGGGCCCAGGGCCCGGCGCCGACGAGTGCGACCCGGACGGGGGCGTGGGGCCATGCGGCGTTGTCTGTCACGAGGTTCCTTGCGGTTCTTGCGCGGCGGCGGCGTCGTCGGCGGTGGCGGTGGCGGTGGCGTCGGATTGGGCTTCGGCGAGCGCGCGCAGGCGGGCGTCCGCGCGTTCGGGTGCGTAGAGGACGTCGACGACCATCGCCGCCGCGCCGATCAGGCCCGCGCGGTCGCCGAGCCGAGAGGTGACGACGTCGAGGTGGGCGGTGGTGCGGGGCATCGCGCGCTGGTAGAGGAGTTCGCGTACGCCGGTGAGGAAGGGGATGCTCGCGAGGTCGCCCGCGAGCATCAGGACGCCGGGGTTGAGGAGGGTCACGACCGTGACCAGGACCTCGCCCGCGCGCTGTCCCGCTTCGCGGGCGAGGCGGACCGCGTCCGGGTTCCCCTGCTCCAGGAGTGCCTTGACGTCGGCGCCGGTGGACACCTCCATGCCCTGGTTGGAGAGGTCCCTGGCGAGCGCGCGGCCGCTGGCCACCGCCGCCAGACAACCGTAGGACCCGCACATGCACAGCGCGTCGGGCTTGTCGTGCAGCCGGATGTGGCCGATGTCGCCCGCGCCGCCGTCGACGCCGCGGAAGATCTCGTTGTTGACGACGACGCCCGCGCCGATGCCGGTGGACACCTTGATGAGGACGAAGGCGGCGCAGTCGGGGTGGCCCACCCGGTGTTCGGCCAGTGCCATCAGGTTGGCGTCGTTGTCGACGAAGACGGGGACCGTCCGGCCCGTCGTGTCCTCCATCGAGGCGCCGACGTGCTCGGCGTAGGCCTCCCGCATCCGCTCCCTGATCGGGAAGCGGTCCCAGCCCGGCATGATCGGCGGCTGGACGACCTGCCCTGTCTCCCAGTCCACCGGGCCCGGCACCGACAGGCCGATGCCGCAGACCCGCTCGGCCGGGGTGCCGGACGTCGTAAGAAGCTCCGGGAAGCAGCGGGCGAGGCGGTCGAGCACGCGGTCGGGCCCGTCGCCGATGTCGAGGTCGACGGTCCGCTCCGCGAGGACCGTGCCCCCGAGGTCGAGCACGGCCACGCGCGCGTACCGGGTCTCCAGGTCCACCGCGAGGACGGCCGCGTGGCCGGGGTCGAAGACGATGCGGTGCGAGGGCCGCCCGCCGGTGGACGTGCCGGTGTCCTGGCGCAGCCAGCCCGCCCGGTCGAGTTCGTCGAGGCGGAACCCCACCGTGGACCGGGACAGGCCGGTCGCGCGTTGCAGCTCGGCGCGGGTCGTGGCGCGGCCGGCGCGGATCAGCTGCAGCAGCCGGCCCGCGCTCGCCGGGCTTGGCGTGCTCATCGCCTTCTTCCCCCTGCTCACCTGCGTTGTTCCCTCCGGTCAGCTCTTGTCCGCGCCGGCGGTGAGACCCTCGGTCAGCAGGCGTTCCGCGGCGAAGAACAGGATTACCACGGGGATCGTCAGCACCACGGACCCGGCCATCAGCACCGTCTTGGACACCTCGATGCCGTTGGACAGCTGGGCGAGGCCGAGCGACACCGTCCACTTGTCGGGGTCGGCGGCCAGGAAGAGGAGCGCGAAGAGGAATTCGTTCCACGCGATCATCAGCACGTAGAGGCCCGTGGCCATGAGCGAGGGCAGCGCCAGCGGGAGGATGATCTTCCGGACCGTCTGCAGGCGGCTGCAGCCGTCGAGCGCCGCCGCCTCCTCGATCGAGAGCGGGATGGTGACGAGGTAGTTCTTGAGCATGTAGATGGCGACCGGGACGGTCTGCGCGACGTACACGATCGCGAGTCCCACGAGGCTCGACGACAGGCCTATCTTCGCGAACATCACGAACAGCGGGACCGCGAGCAGCGTCGACGGGAACATGTAGACCGCGAGGAACAGCGCGCTGACCTGGCGGTTGCCGAAGAACTTGAGGCGGCTGATGGCGTACGCGCCGGGCACCGCCGCGAGCAGGGTCAGGAAGACCGTGCCGAGGGACACCAGGGCCGAATTGCGCAGGAGTTGGAGGAAGCCCTGGCCGCCGTTGTCGGTGGAGCGCAGCACTTCGGTGTACGTGTCGAGGGTGAACTGCTTGGCCGACACCCACAGCGAGCCGGGGTCGAGGAGCAGTGCGTCGATCGGCTTCACCGACAGCAGCAGCATGTAGTAGAAGGGCACGATCGTGATCAGCGCGAGGAACGCGATGACGACCCAGCGTGCGACGCCGAAGAACCGCTCCTCGAACCGGGCGCGTGTCATGACCCGCCTGCCGCCACCGGTACTGGTGCTGGTGCTGGTGCTGGTCACGACTCCTCCTGGACCTTGTTGCCGAAGAACTTGAAGTACAGGCCCAGGAGGACCATGAGGGCGACGGCCAGGACGAGGGCCTGGGCGGCCGCGGCGCCGACGTCGTAGCGCGAGGTCAGGAAGTCGTAGACGCGCACGGCCGCGACGTCGGTGCCGGCGCCGCCGCCGGTCAGCAGGTAGACGTCGTCGAACTTGTTGAACGTCATGATGAAGCGCAGCACGCACAGCAGCGCGATCACCGGCATGAGCTGCGGCAGCATGACGTGCCGGAAGCGCTGGGTGGGCGTGGCGCCGTCGACCATCGCGGCTTCCTCCAGGCCGTCCGGGACCGCCTGGAGGCGGGCGAGGATGAAGAGGAAGGCGAAGGGGAAGTAGCGCCAGCACTCGAAGGCGATCACCGTGAGCAGGGCCAGCGGGATGTCGAAGTGCAGGCCGAGCAGGTGGACTTCGTAGCTGCGCGTGGACAGGAACGCGATGGGGTCGTCCCAGCCGAAGAGCTTCTGGCCCCACTCGTTGACGATGCCGTACTGCGGGCTGAGCGCGACCTCCCACACGAACGCGACGGCCACGACCGGTGCCACGTACGGCAGCAGCATCGCGGCGCGCAGCAGGCCACGCCCCCGGAAGGGCTTGCGCAGGGCGAGCGCGGCGATCAGTCCGAGGGCGACGGAGCCGAAGGTGGCGCCGACGGTGTAGAGGAGCGTGGTGCCGAGGCTGGACCAGAAGCCGGCGGAGTCGAAGACCTGCGAGAAGTTGCGCAGGCTCCAGTTGCCGAACAGGCCCATGTCCTGGATGTCGACGAGCTTGGCGCGCTGGAAGGCGAGCAGCACGGTCCACAGGATCGGCAGCACCACGACGACGAGGACGACGAGGAAGGTGGGGCTGACGAAGGCGAGGCCCGCGCGGTTGGTGCGGCGGCTCGCGGTCATGGGCTTACGCCCGCGGCGGCCGCCGGTCGGTGCCGGTGATCCGTCCGGCGGGTCGGTGCGCTGCTTCGCGCCTGTGGTGGCTGTAGTCATGGCGAGGCTTTCGACGAGAAGGTCACGAGGGAGGCACGAGGGAGGGCAGGGCGGAGGCGGCCGCTACTGCAGGGACTTCTTCAGGGCGGCGACCTCTTCCTCGGCCTCGCGCGAGGCCTCGCGGGGTGAGGTCTGGCCCGCGGTCATGGAGCCGATGGCCTTCGGGACGGGCAGTTCGCCGTTGGTGGCGCCGACCAGCGCGCCCTCGCCCTGCTCGATGCCCCAGCGGCGCAGGTCGCCGATGCCGCCGGCCAGTTGGTCGAGGACCTGCGGCGAGTAGACCTCGTCGAGGGGCTTGCGCTCGCCGACGCCGATCTTGCTGTGCCGCCAGGCGGCCATGTACTTCTCGGGCTCGGCGGCGGTGCCGCGGCGGACCGGGATCTTGCCCTCGGGGGCCTGTCCGAACCAGGACTCGTAGCCGCTGCCCATCATGTACTCGATGAACTCGCGGGAGGCGTCCGTCTCGGCGGTCTTGGTGGTGACCCAGGACGTGATCTCGCCGAACTGCGCGGCCTTGTCCCCCTCGGCGCCCTTGAGCGCGGTGACGATGCCGGTGTTGTCGGCGAGGAACTGCTTGTCCTTGCCGTCGCATTGCGGGCAGCTGGGCAGGGCGTCCTTGCGCAGGCCAGCCAGCTCGTCGAGGAGGAACGAGGACCAGATCATCATGGACGAGCGGCCCGCGAAGTAGGTGGCGCGCGTCGAGTCGACGGTCTGGGTGCCGGGGGCTCCGTACTCGCGCGCCAGCTGGTCGTAGGTGTGGAACGCCTTGACGCACTGTGGGGAGTCGAGGGTGACCTTGCCGTGGCCGTCGACGAGCTGGCAGTTGTTGGCCAGCGCGAGGCTCTCGAAGCTCTGCGAGGTGAAGACGTCCGAGGGGTCGGTGGCGGCGGAGACCCCGTCGTGCCCCTTGGTGGTGAGCTTCTTGGCGGCCTTGACGAGCTTGCTGTACGTGTCCGGCTTCCCCAGCCCCGCCTTGGCGAAGTCGTCCTTGCGGTAGACGAGGAGCTGCAGCCAGGCGTCGGAGGGGACGCCGAGGTTGACCTTGCCGTCGCTGGTGAGCTGGAGCGCGTTCTTGTCGAACGTCCCCGGGTCCAGCTTCTTGACGATCTGCCGGGGTATGTCCGTGTTGAGCAGGCCATTGCTGTACATCTGCCAGGTCTGGCCCATGGGTGCGGCGCCGATCACGTCGGGCAACCGTCCTGACGCCGCCGCGGACATGATGAGTTGGGGCATCTGCCCCTCGTCGACGCCGACGAGATGCACCTTGACGCCGGTCTTCTTCTCGAAGCCGTCGATGATCCTCTGCGTCGCCGCGACGCGGTCCGGGAGGTTCTCCTGGGACCACACGGTGATCTCACGGTCCGGCTTTCCCGGTCCTGTGCCGCCGGAGCAGCCGGTGAGCAGTCCCATGCCCAAGGCTGCCGTGGCGCCGACCGCGGTCATCCTCGACCGTCGCGTCCTGGTGCGCATTGCCCGTCCTCATCGCCGACTTACGTCTATCAAGCACGCATCTCAGCACTACTTTTGCCTGTTGACAAGACATAAGTTGCGGATATTGTCGACTCAACCAACAGGCACACCACCCTTTTTCGGAGTCGTCCGTGGAACGCGTCGTTCAATTCACAGGTCCCCGCCAGGTGGAGGTGGCCGAGCACGAGAGCCTGGAGCTGCCGCCGGGCCACCTGCGCGTCCACACCCGGTACTCGGGCATCTCGGCCGGCACGGAGCTGACCGCCTACCGCGGCACGAACCCCTATCTGACCCGGACCTGGGACGCCGAGGCCCGGCTGTTCCGCGACGACGAGGCCGGCATCTCGTACCCGGTCGTCGGCTGGGGCTACTCCGAGGTCGGCGAAGTCGCCGAGGTCTCCCCCGAGTTGGCGGGCACGCCCGGCATGCCCGAGGTCGGCGACCTCGTGTGGGGCATCTGGGGCCACCGCAGCGAGGGCATCGTCCCGGCCGAGCGCATGATCGGCCACACCCTCCCGGCGGGCCTCGAACCCCTCGCCGGCGCCTTCGCCCGGGTCGGCGCCATCGCGTACAACGCGATCCTGGCCGGCGGCATCAACCTCGGCGAGGACGTCGCCGTGTTCGGCCAGGGCGTCATCGGCCTGATCGCCACCCGCCTCGCCCAGCTCAGCGGCGCCCGCGTCACCGCGGTCGACGCGATGGACGCCCGCCTGGAATCGGCGAAGAAGTACGGCGCCCACGCCACGCTCAACGCCCGCACGGACGCGGTCGCCGAGCGCATCCGCGAGGCCACCGGCGGCCGCGGCACCGACCTCGCGATCGAGATCAGCGGCGCCTACCCGGCGCTGCACCAGGCCGTGCGCTCGGTGACCGTCGGCGGCCGCGTCGTCGCCTCCGGCTTCTACCAGGGCGACGGCATCGGCCTGCGGCTCGGCGACGAGTTCCACCACAACCGCGTGGAGATCGTCTGCTCGCAGATCGGCGGCGTCCCGGCCCCGCTGTCCGGCCGCTGGTCCGTGGAGCGCCTCCAGCAGACCTTCCTGCGGCTCGTCGCCGAGGGACAGGTGGACGTGGAGTCCCTCGTCAGCCATGTCGTCCCGGTCGCGGACGCGGCCGACGCCTACGTCCTGCTCGACGAGCGCCCCGCGGACGCCCTCCAGGTCGTCCTGGCATTCTGAGAAGTTTCGAGACGGCCCCAGAAAGGCCTGAGAGGTACCCAGAGAACATGCTCAAGATCGCTGCCCAGGAACAGCTGCTGCCCGGCGAGAGCCTCCAGCACAAGTGGGAGTTCGCGCAGGGCGCCGGGTACGACGCCATCGAGCTGCGCGCCAAGGGCGACCTGCACTTCGCCTCCCGGCTCCCGGAGTTGAAGCAGGCGCTCAAGGACGGCGTGGTCATGCCGACCGTGTGCGTCGACATGCTGCACTTCTTCGGCGCCTTCGACGACGGGCTGCGCCGCGACGCGATCGTCCAGATGAAGTCGCAGCTGTCCGTCATCGCGGAGCTCGGCGGGCTCGGCGCGCAGACCCCGGCCTCGTACGGGATGTTCTCGCGCCGGCTCCCGCCGTTCGAGCCGCCGCGCTCGGAGCAGCAGGACCGCGAGATCCTGCTCGAAGGGCTCACCGAGCTCGGCGAGCACGCCTCCGCCGAGGGCGTCACGCTCTACCTCGAACCGCTCAACCGGTACGAGGACCACATGGTCAACCGCCTTGACCAGGCAGCCGAGTTGATCAGGGAGGTCGGTCTGGACGCGGTCCGGATCGGCATCGACAGCTACCACATGAACATCGAGGAGTCCGACCCCGCGCAGGCGATCCTCACCCACGCCCCCTACATCGGGCACGCCCAGGTGTCGGACTCCAACCGCTTCCAGCCGGGCGCCGGACACCTCGATTGGCAGGCGTGGCTGGGCGCGCTGCACGCCGCCGGTTACGAGGGGTACCTCGCGGCCGAGTGCCGGCTGACCGGTGACCCGGTCGAGGCGGTCCGTTCCGTGCCCGCGTTCCTCAAGGGGTCCGGCGCGTGACCGTTCTCCTCGACGCGCCCGCCCGCACCGCCGCCGCGGACCTGACCCTGCGGCGCGGTGCGGGCCGGGTCCTCCTCGACAACTGGGTGGGCACGAGCACGGTGCCGTCCCGAACCCTGTATCCGCATCAGTGGAGTTGGGACTCCGCGTTCATCGCGATCGGCCTGCGGCACCTGTCCGCACGCCGGGCGCAGCGTGAGCTGGAGTCGCTGCTCGGGGCGCAGTGGGGCGACGGGCGTGTCCCGCACATCGTGTTCAACTCGGCGGTGCCGAACGGGGCGTACTTCCCGAGCCCCGACTTCTGGCGCTCGTCCACGGCGGGCGCCGGGGTGGGCGCGCCGGTCTCGCCCGAGACGTCGGGCATCGTCCAGCCGCCCGTGCACGCGCTGGCGGCCTGGCTCGTGCACCGGGCCGATCCGGCCGAGTCGCGGCGCCGCGGCTTCCTGCCCCGGGTGTACCCGCGCCTCGTGGCCTGGCACCGCTACCTCCTCGACCGACGCGATCTGGGCGGCGGTGGCCTCGCCGCGATCGTGCACCCGTGGGAGCCCGGCATGGACAACAGCCCTTGCTGGGACGCCCCGTTGGCCCGCGTCACACCGGCCGCCCCCGGCAGCTACCGGCGCGCCGACCTCGACCACGGCCACCCGGCGGACCGGCCCACGGACCTCGACTACGGCCGCTATGTGCGGCTCGCCGTCGACTACCGCGACGCGGGGTACGACGACCGCGCGGCCGCGCATCCGTTCCGGCTCGAAGACCCGTGCATGAACGCCCTGTTGATCGCGAGCGAGCTGGCGCTCGCCGAGATCGCCCGGTGCGTGGGCGGCGACGCGGACGCCCACGAGGCACAGGCCGCGAAGCTCACCGACGCGCTCGTGACGCGGCTGTGGGACGACGAGGCGGGCCTGTTCCGGGCCCGCGACCTGGTCGACGACGCGTTCGTGCCGGCGCGCAGCGTGGCGGGGCTCGTTCCGCTGCTCGCGCCCGGCCTGCCCGAGACCGTCGTGGACCGCCTGGTGTCGACGCTGGAAGGACCGGCCTTCCACGCCGACTCCACGGCCCTCGTGCCGAGTTACGACCTGACGGGCCCGGCCTTCGACCCGACCCGGTACTGGCGGGGCCCCGCCTGGTTCAACACCGCGTGGCTCATCGAGCGCGGCCTGCGCACGCACGGCCGGCACGTCCACGCCGACCGGATCCGCGCCGCGTTCCTCGACACGGCGGGAGCGTCCGGCTTCGCGGAGTACGTCGACCCGACCACGGGCGCGGCGCGCGGCGCCCGCTCCTTCTCGTGGACGGCGGCGCTCGCCCTCGACCTGCTGAACTCCGAGGAGGCAACCCGATGAGCGGCGCCGCCCCACACGCTCAACTCGTGTGCGACGCCACGTTCGCGCACATCGACCCCGACGGCGGTGTCACCGGTACGCGCGGGGCGACCCCTGACGGGTTGTTCGTGCGCGACGCCCGGCACCTGAGCCGCTGGCGGCTCACCGTCGACGGCTCCTCGCCCGCCGTGCTCTCCCCCGTCGGACAGGCCGGGGAGTGCGTACTCACCCCGGAGGGGACCCGCGACGCGCCGCCCGCGTACACCGTGTTCCGCCAACAGGCCGTCTCGGCAGGCGAGTTCACGGACGTTCTGCGGTTGGTCAGCAACAGTCCTGATCCGCTCGTCGCCGAGGTCGTCATCACCGCGGACGCCGACTTCGCCGACACCTTCGAGCTGCGCGCGGACGAACGCAGCTACCCCAAGCCCGGCGCGGAGCGCACGGCTCACCGCACGGACACGGGCGTCGAGTTCGACTACCGCAGGGCCGACTGGCACGCGCGCACCGTCGTGTCCGCGACCCCCGCGCCCGACTCCGTGCGCGGCGAAGGACCGTACGAGCTGGTGTGGCGGCTGAGTCTGGCGCCGCACGGCCGGGCCGAGCTGCGGCTGAGCGTCGCGGCGCATCCGCACGGCGGGCCACAGCTCGCGGCGGACCGGGTTCGCGGCGGCGAGGTCGAACTCGTCGACGTATCAGACGACTTGGGCAGGGCGTGCGCCCAAGGGCTCGCGGATCTCGACCTGTTGACGATCTCCGCTCCCGGCGTGGACGGTGAGCCCGTCAGCATCCCGGCGGCCGGTGTGCCGTGGTTCCTCACCCTGTTCGGCCGGGACTCACTGCTCACCTCGTACTTCATGCTCCCCTACCGGCCCGCCCTCGCGGCCGGCACGCTGAGCGCGCTCGCCGCCACGCAGGGACGGGAGTACGACGCGTTCCGCGGCGAGCAGCCCGGCCGCATCGTGCACGAGACGCGGCGCGGCGAGCTCGCCCACTTCGGGCAGGTCCCGTACGGGCGTTACTACGGGACGATCGACGCGACACCGCTGTTCCTGGTCCTCCTGCACGCCCACTACGAGACGACGAAGGACGCAGCGCCCGGCGCCCGCCTGGAGGCGCACGCGCGCTCCGCCGTCGACTGGATGCTCGGCGACGGCGGCCTGCGCGAGCACGGATATCTCGTGTACGAGCCGGACCCGAACGGCCTCGTCAACCAGAACTGGAAGGACTCCGCCGGCGCCATCTGCTTCAAGGACGGCACCCAGGCGGAGGGCCCCATCGCCGTGTCCGAGGCCCAGGGGTACGCGTACGACGCGCTGCGCCGCACGGCCCGACTCGCCGCGGAGGTGTGGCAGGACGCCGCGTACGCACGGGAGTTGGACCGGCTCGCCGACGAGCTGCGGGCGCGCTTCGCCCGCGACTTCTGGCTGGCCGGGGACGACTTCCCGGCGCTCGCCCTCGACGGGAAGGGCCGTCAGGTCGACGCGCTCGCCTCGGACGCCGGGCATCTGCTGTGGTCCGGCATCCTCGACGAGGACCGCGCACGACGCGTGGGCGCGCGCCTCCTCGATGCGGACTTCTTCTCCGGCTGGGCGATCCGCACGCTCGCCGCGGGCCAACGCCCGTACCACCCGCTGTCGTACCACCGCGGCAGCGCCTGGCCGCACGACAACGCCGTCATCGCGCTCGGCCTCGCCCGCTACGGACTCGGCGACGAGCTGCGCCGGATGGCGGCCGGCCTCATCGCCGCGGCGGCCGGGCACGGACACCGCCTCCCCGAGGTGCTCGGCGGCTACGCCCGCACCGACGCCGCCCGCCCGGTCCCCTACCCGCACTCCTGCTCCCCGCAGGCGTGGGCGGCCGCGACACCGTGGGCGCTGCGCACCGCTCTTACCACGGTGGGTGGTTGACGGCGGCCGGTTGAGTCGGGATGCCGGTGCGGCAGTAGGGTGACGCCCGTGGCACCACGACCTCTGCATGAAATCGTCGAAGCGGGCTGGGCGAAGGCCCTTGAGCCCGTGGCCGGGCAGATCTCCGCGATGGGGGAATTCCTCCGCGCGGAGATCGCCGCCGGGCGCACCTATCTCCCGGCGGGCGCCAACGTGTTGCGCGCCTTCCAGCAGCCGTTCGACGACGTGCGGGTGCTGATCGTCGGGCAGGATCCTTACCCCACGCCAGGGCACGCCGTGGGGCTTTCGTTCTCTGTGGCTCCGGATGTGCGTCCCCTGCCGCCCAGCCTCATCAACATCTACCGCGAGTTGAACGCGGACCTGGGCCTGCCTGAGCCCTCGAACGGGGACCTGACCCCGTGGACGCAGCAGGGTGTGCTGCTGTTGAACAAGGCGCTCACCACGGCTCCGCGGCGTCCCGCCGCGCACCGCGACAAGGGCTGGGAGCAGGTCACCGAGCAGGCGATCCGCGCCCTCGCCGCGCGCGGGACGCCGCTCGTGTCGATCCTGTGGGGCCGTGACGCGCGCAATCTGCGGCCGCTGCTCAGCGACTACCCGGCGGTCGAGTCCTCGCACCCCTCCCCCATGTCGGCGGACCGCGGCTTCTTCGGCTCCCGCCCGTTCAGCCGGGCCAACGACCTTCTCGAACGCCAGGGCGCGCAGCCCGTCGACTGGCGGCTGCCGTGACCCGGACCCCGGCCGAGTGGGTGCTCGGGGTGGACTCGGGCGGCTCGGGGCTTCGGGTCGCCCTCGCGCCCGTCGGCGACATCGGGCGCGCGCTGACGACCGCTTCGGCCGTCCCTGTGCGTACGTCCGGCTCCGGCATCGACCCCGGGCACATGGTGGAACAACTCGTCCCGATGACACGGGAGTTGCTCGGCCGGGCCGGCGATGTCGTGGTGTCCGGCGCCGCGTTGGGAGCGGCCGGAATGGCGACGCTCGGCGACGGGCTGCGGGCCGAGCTGCCGGGGGCGCTCGCGCGTGAACTGGGCGTCGAGCGGCTCGCGTTGGCCGCCGACGGTGTCACCGCGTACGCGGGTGCGCTCGGGCAGCGGCGCGGCGCGGTCGTCGCCGCGGGCACCGGGATGATCGCACTCGGCACCGACCTCGCGAACTGGCGGCGGGCCGACGGGTGGGGGCACCTGCTCGGGGACTGCGGCGGCGGCGCGTGGATCGGACAGGCCGGGCTCGACGCCGCGATGCGCGCCTTCGACGGGCGGCGCGGCGCGAGCAAGGCGCTGCTCGCGCTCGCCGAGGAACGCTTCGGGCCCGCCATCGAGCTGCCGGGCCGGATCTACCCGCGCACCGACCGCCCGGCGGCGCTCGCCTCCTTCGCCCCGGATGTGGCGCGCTGCGCCGTCGACGACCCCGCGGCCGCCGACATCCTGCGCCGGGCCGCCGCGCACATCGCCGAGGCCGCCGCGGCGGTCTGCCCGCCCGACGGCGGCGAGGTCGCCCTGACCGGTGGCCTTTTCAAGATGGGTGAGCCGCTGCTCGCACCGCTGCGGGAAGCACTGGCCGAGCAGCTTCCGCAGGCCACGGCCGTGACCGCCACCGGCGACCCCCTGCACGGGTCCCTCGTGATCGCCTCCGCGCTCGCGGCGGACGGACTCCGGCTGCCGCTCGACCGACGCCTGCTTCATGTGCCGTAATTCACTTCGAATGTCCCGCACACCCCTCCGGACCAGGACACTTGCAGGATTCGTAACGGAAAGGACAATCTCGGACGGAAACCGCTCACCTGCACCCTGACCGAACAACGAAGCCGGTCGAGCCAGTAGCATGCGGCGCCATGAGCACCCCCACTGGGCCCGCATCCGGCCTGCCCGTACGAATGCCGCGACCCCGACAGCCCGGACGCCACCGTCGCCCGGAACCCGTGGCCGCCCCTGAGGGCGCGCCGTCTCTTGTGCTCGCGGTGCCCGGTACGCCCAGCGCCGCCACGCGCATGCTCGCCGACGAGGTCGTGAGCATCGCCCGTTCCGAGCTGCCCGGTCTGGACGCGCGGGTCGGTTTCGTGGAGGGTGAGCTCACCGATTTCCCGATCTCGGCGGAGTTCCCCTCGCTGGCGTCCGTGCTCGCGCACGCCGCGAAGGAGCGCACCGCCCGCTACGAGCAGGCGCTCGCGGCCGGTGCCGAGGCCCGGGAGCCGGCCGGACCCGTCGGCGTCGTCGTGCCGCTGCTCGCCGGTCCTGACAACGCCCAGCTGCGGCAGATCCGGCAGGCCATCGCCGACAGCCGGGTCGCCGCGGAGCTGACCGATGTGCTCGGCCCGCACCCGCTGCTCGCGGAGGCGCTGCATGTACGGCTCTCGGAGGCCGGTCTGGCCCGCGCCGACCGCGCCCGCCTCTTCGCCGTGACCACCGCCGCGGACGGGATCATCCTCGCCTCCATAGGCGGCGAGGAGGCGGTGCAGGCCGCGGGGATCACCGGCATGCTGCTCGCCGCGCGGCTCGCCGTGCCGGTGATGGCCGCCGCGCTCGACGAGGAGGGGGCGGTTGCCGCCATCGCCGAGCAGCTGCGCGGTTCCGGTTCGCAGCAGCTGGCGCTCGCGCCGTACCTCGTCGGTCCTGAGCTCGACCCGACCGTCCTGGAGGCTGCCGCCAAGGATGCGGGGTGTGCCGTCGCGGAGCCGCTGGGGGCGTATCCGGCGATGGGGAAGCTCGCGCTTGCGAAGTACACGGCGGCGCTGGGGATCACGCCCCAGCCGGTTGCCTCCGGCGGCTGAGCGGTTGGGGGTCGGGGTCCGGGGCCGTGCCCCGGGCCCCCCTTTTTTTGTCCTCAATCGCCGGACGGGCTTGATTGTTGCCGGACGGGCGTTGATGGTCGCTGGACGGGCTTGGTCGGCGGCGGGCGGCCTGATGGTCGTTGAATGACTGACGAGGGTGATCTTTGGCCGTTACGGTCGGGGGATGAGCCTCGATGACGCCCTGGAGACGGAACAGCTGGCTTACTACCGGGCGCGGGCGCCCGAGTACGACCGGCCCTATTCGGAACGGGCGGACCTGCAGGAGTTGTTGCGGGTCAGTGCGGAGTGGCCCGTCGGCGGGGACGTGCTGGAGCTGGCCTGTGGGACCGGGCAGTGGACCGCGCTGTTCGCTCCGCGGGCCACGTCCGTGACGGCCGTCGACGCGTCGGAGGAAGTGCTCGCGATCGCACGGGAGCGGGTCTCCGCGCCCAACGTCCGGTTCGAGCAGGCCGATCTGTTCGACTGGCGGCCCTCGCGGCGCTACGACACCGTGTTCTTCGGTTTCTGGCTGTCGCATGTGCCGCCGGCCCGGATGCCGGGGTTCTGGAACACCGTCGCCGCCTCGCTCGCGCCGGGCGGCAAGGTGGTCTTCGTCGACGACGGGCCGTCCATGGCCGCGGACGAGGAGTTGCTGACGGGCGAGTCCGCCCCGGCGGCGGTGCGCGAGCTCGAAGACGGCAGCCGGTATCGCATCGTGAAGATCTTCCACCAGGCCGAGGCGCTGACCGGGGACCTGGCCTCCCTCGGCTGGGCGGCGAAGGTACGTCCTGAGGCACGGAACTACCTCGTGGGCGTGGCGGAGCCGGCCGTATAGCGATCCGGCTCCCTAGGCGAAGACCACGCAGGACGCGGCCGGCACCGGCACGCTGCCGCCCCGCACCGGCACCCCGGACTCCCGGTCGGCCGTGAACCACGTGACGTCGCCGGAGCGCTCGTTCGCGGCATAGAGGAAGCGTCCTGACGGGTCGAGGGCCAGGTCGCGGGGCCAGTTGCCGCCGCAGGGGACGGTGCCGTGCAGGGTCGGCCGCTCGCCTGTCGGGTCGAGGGCGAAGAGGGAGAGCAGGTCGGCGCCGCGCGTCGCCGTCCACAGGAAGCGGCCGTCGGGGGCGACGACGAGCGCCGAGGGGTACGCGTCACCGGCCGGCGCGCCCGTCAGGACTGGGATCTCCGTGAGCGGCTTGAGGGCGCCGTCCGCGGCGGTCCAGGCGCAGACCGTCAGCGTGGGGGCGAGTTCGTTGAGGACGTACACGTAGTCGCCCGACGGGTGGAAGGCCAGGTGGCGGGGGCCCGAGCCGGGGCGCAGGGCCGTCTCCTCGTGCGGCAGGAGGCCGCTTCCGTCGGGGTTCTTCGTGTACGTGCGGACCGAGTCCGTGCCCAGGTCGACCGCGAGGGCCCAGGCGCCGGTCGGGTCCGGCAGGATCTGGTGGGCGTGCGGGGACTGCTGGCGCTTCGGGTGCGGGCCCGAGCCGGTGTGGCGGTGGACGTCGACGGCGGACCCTGCCGGGATGCCGTCGGCGCGCAACGGGACCGAACTGACGCTGCCGGAACCGTAGTTGGCGGTCAGGACATGCCCGTCCCATACGGACAGATGGGTGGGGCCCTCGCCGCCCACCGGCACCTGCGGCGCGGCGGGCGTCAGCGGCTCGGAGTCCGTGCGGAACGCGGCCACCGCCCCGTCGGCCGTCTCGCTCACCGCGTACAGCAGGCCGCCGGAGACCGTCAGGTACGAGGGGTCGGGCAGCTCGTCCGTGGCGTCGAGGAGTGTGAGCGAGCCGTCCTTCGGGTCGAGCGCCGCGGTCACGATGCCGCGCCCGCCCGCCGCCGTGAACGATCCGATGTACGCCCGCCCTGCCTGACTTCCGGCCACTGCTGCCCCTTTCGGCGTGCGGGCCCGGCGCCCGCGCCGCCGACGGTAGCAGCGGCGGACATCAGAGCAGGTACCGCCAGGGCCTCGTGGGGCGTGCCGTGGCCGGCTCCTCGCCGCGGGCGCGGGTGTGGGCGTCGGGGTGGTGGACGTAGGCGGGGGTGCTCGGTTCGTCGTCGTACGTGCGGTGGAAGACCGGGGTCGTCGAGCCGGAGAGCGGCGGGACGATCCAGGACCAGTCGGCGCCGACGGCGCGGCCGCGGGACTCCTCGCGGGCGACGTGGGTGAGGAAGCGCCGGGACTCGGTGTGGTGGTCGGCCATGGTGACGCCCGCGCTGTCGAAGGAGTGCAACACGGAGCGGTTCAGCTCGACGAGCGCGCGGTCCTTCCAGAGGGAGCGGTCGCTGGAGGTGTCGAGGCCCAGGCGGTCGGCGAGGTAGGGCAGCAGGTTGTAGCGGTCGGTGTCGGCGAGGTTGCGGGCGCCTATCTCCGTGCCCATGTACCAGCCGTTGAAGGGCGCCGCGCCGTAGCAGACGCCGCCGATCTCCAGGCACATGTTGGCGAGCGCGGGGACCGCGTGCCAGCGCAGGCCGAGCCCGGACCACCAGTCGAACTCCGGGTGGCGCAGGGGGACTTCGAGGATCGCGTCGGTGGGGAGGTCGAAGCAGCGGGGCTGCCCGCGCGGGTCCGGCTGCACGAGCAGCGGCAGTACGTCGAAGGGGCTGCCCGCGCCGCCGCGCCAGCCCAGGCGGCGGGCGTACGCGGTGAGTCCGGCGCCGCGCGGGTCGCCGACCACATGGCCGTCGCGCTGGATGTAGCCGGCGTAGCGGATGAGTTGTTCGTTCCAGATGCGGGGGCCCGAGTGGTCCGGCCGGTCGGGGGCGAAGACCGTGATGAGCGGGCGGATGCGGCCTCCGGGGGCCGCCTCGCGGAGGTGGTCGGCGCAGGCCTCGGCGATCTCCTCGGCGGTGCTGAGGTGCCGCAGGTCGCGTACGCGGAGGGACTGCCAGTAGAGCCGGCCTATGCAGCGGTTGGCGTTGCGCCAGGCGACGCGGGCGCCGAAGGCGAGTTCCTGCGGGGTGTGCGTGTACGTGCCCGTGGCCGCGAGTTCCGCGTCGACCTCGGCGAGGCGGGCGGCCGGGTCGCCGAGCTCCTGCTCCGCGTGGTGCTGGCGGACGAACGCGGCCGCGGCGTGCGCGACCTCGCCGGTTCCGCGGGGAGTGGCGGGCTTGGGGCGGGCGCCCTCGGCGGTGACCGGGCAGCGGTCGTGGCGGGGCGGTTCGGTGGCGCGGGCGCCGGTGTGCCGGTTCGGGGCGAGGGCCAGCCAGCCGGCGGCGTCCGCCGGGGCCTTCGCGTCAGCCGTGTTCGTCGCGGTCGTCGCGTCCTCCACGGCTCGTGTTCCGTTCCGGCGCAGGTTGCTACGCATGGTGCACCCCCAGCGACTGGTCAGCGGCGCGCGGCCCGCTCCCGCACGGGCGTGCGCCTTGGACGTTCGATGGCGCGGGGTCTACCCGTCGGGCGAACTGATCCACCCTGTATGTGCCCCGGACACGTGCCTCAAACGGTGGCGCGGTGTCCACGCCGCTGCGAGACAACCACATGCCGGGGCCGGTCGGCGGCCGGTTACGGAGGTGCGGGGAGCGTATGGAGCCGCGCCGGGGGCGCGTGCGGTCGACCGCACGCCCTGCGACAGGTCAGCAAGATCAGCCCCTCCGGCGTTTGAGGAGCG